>NZ_CALLXM010000250.1 GCF_937875265.1 uncultured Acetobacter sp.
TTCCTGCCTGAAATGGGCCGGTTACAGACCGGGGAAAGGCCCCCTGCATGGTCCTGTACGGCACATCATGCCGGGCCGTGTTTAAAAGCCCTCTGGCCGAAATAGCAAATCATTGCAGTTTGGAATGCACTCTGTCCGGCCCGAAAAGGAGTGTGGCATATCCTGTCCATTCCCGCCGGACGGCTGTTCACACTCCCGTGAAAAGCATGAAAAACGCCTCACATTTGGTCCTTCAGGGTTGCACCTGCCGGGCTTTTGCTCACACTCGGTCTACGCGGCCAGCCTCCCCCCCTGGCTTTTGCCTGCAAAGCAGGAGGCCGCATGTGACATGACCCATTTACGGAGAGTTCCCATGGCCTGGACCACACCGAAAATCACTGAAATCCCGCTCGGCGCTGAAATCAACAGCTACGTTTGCGGCCAGAAGAAATAAGGCACTCTGCCGCCGGGGCCGCCTGATTGGGGTGGCTCTGGCGGCATTTCTTTTTTAAAAAGCCGCTTATGCTTGATCTTCTTGTTCTTGGCGCTGCCGCAGGTGGCGGCTTTCCTCAATGGAATTCCAATGCGCCCGGTTGCCAGCGCGCCCGCGCCGGAGACCCTGATGCCCCGGCCCGCACACAGGCCTCCCTCGCTGTAAGCGGGGATGGTGAGCACTGGTTTATTCTCAATGCATCGCCGGATCTGCGCGCGCAGATTAATCAGACCCCAGCCCTGCACCCCAAAGAAGGTTTGCGCTCCACCCCCATCTCGGGCGTTGTGCTGACCAGTGGCGAAATTGACGCCATTATCGGGCTGCTCACCATGCGGGAACGGCAAGCCTACGGGCTGTATGCCACAGCCCCTGTGCTGGCCCAGCTGGATGCCAATCCGATTTTTGATGCGCTGGATCGGACTTTAGTACCCCGCCATACCATGATGTTAGATCAGCCCCTCTCCCTCATGCCCGGTGGCCTGCGTATCACCCCCTTTTCGGTGCCCGGCAAAGTGCCGCTTTATGCGGAACGGGGCGAAAATCCGGCTGAGATCATGACAAATGGTGAAACCATCGGGCTGGATATTACGGACGGCCAGCATCGAGCCCTCTTTATCCCCGGCTGCGCCATGATGACGGACGCTCTGCGTAACCGCCTGAACGGAGCCGATGTAGTGTTCTTTGATGGAACACTCTGGACGGATGATGAGATGATCCAGGCAGGACTGGGTGCAAAAACAGGCGGCCGCATGGGCCACATGTCCATTGCTGATGAACCTGATGGTACGATTGCCGCCTTCCGCCCACTGACTGTAGGCCGCAAGATTCTGATCCATATCAACAATTCCAATCCCATTCTGATAGCCGACACGCCAGAACGCAGGCAGGCTGAAGAGGCAGGCTGGAACGTCGCCTATGATGGCATGAGGATCACATTATGACAGACCGGCTGCTGTCCCCTGAGGAACTGGAAGCTGCCTTACGGGCCATTGGTGCGGAGCGGTATCACAACCTGCACCCCTTCCACCGAGCCTTGCATGATGGAAAGCTGAACAAGGCACAGGTTCAGGCATGGGCGCTGAACCGCTATTATTATCAGGCCAGTATCCCCGCTAAAGACGCCACGCTTCTTGCCCGCCTGCCAACGGCAGAACTCCGCCGGGAATGGCGGCGGCGGCTGATTGACCACGATGGCACGGAGCCCGGCACGGGTGGCGTAGCCCGCTGGCTGAAGCTGACCGATGGTCTGGGGCTGGACCGTTCTTATGTGGAGTCTCTGGACGGCTTGCTGCCCGGCACCCGCTTTGCTGTGGAAGCCTATGTGCATTTTGTGCGGGAACGCTCCATTCTGGAAGCTATTGCGTCCTCTCTGACAGAGCTGTTTTCTCCCACCATCATCAGTGAACGTGTGTCCGGCATGCTGCGGAATTATGCGTTTATCACAGAAGAAACGCTGGCTTATTTTGCACCGCGCCTAACACAGGCCCCGCAGGATTCGGCCTTTGCTCTGGCTTATGTGAAAGAACATGCCCGCACAGCGGCAGACCAGCAGGCTGTGCTTGGCGCGCTGAAGTTTAAATGCGGTGTGCTGTGGTCCATGCTGGATGCGCTGGATTATGCATATGTCACCCCGGCCCGTATTCCCCCCGGCGCGTTCCATCCGGCTGAGGAGGACGCATGACAGTCGCGACATCTGTTGCGGAAACCTCTGTGCCCCGCTTTGCCCGAGGCACCCGCCTGCAATATGACCGCGTACGGGAACAATGGTTTGTTCAGGCACCGGAGCGAGCCTTCCTTGCTGACGCTGTTGCTGCGGAAATTCTGCAACTGGTGAATGGAAAACGTTCTCTGGCGCTGATGATTGATCAGCTTTCAGAAAAGTTTTCTGCACCGCGTGATGTGATCGCGCAGGACGTCCTGCGCATGGCACAGGAACTGGCCGACAGGCAGGTTCTGCTTCTGGCATGACCAAAGCGCCACCCCCGATGAGCCTGCTTGCTGAGCTGACGCATCGCTGTCCGCTTCAGTGCCCGTACTGCTCCAATCCGCTCAGACTGGACCCACGCGCCGGAGAGCTGGATACGGCAACATGGCTGCGCGTGATGGATGAAGCCGCCGCCATGGGCGTGCTGCAAGTGCATTTTTCCGGGGGTGAACCCATGGCCCGGCCAGATCTGGTTGATCTGGTCCGCCACGCGGCATCTCTGGGGCTTTATACCAATCTGATTACTTCGGGCGTGCTGCTCAACCGTGAAAACCTGAAAACGCTTTCTGAAGCAGGGCTGGACCATATTCAGCTCTCTTTTCAGGATGCCGACGCGCAGGAAGGGGAACGCATTGGCGGCATGGCCGGGGCTCAGGCCAAAAAGCTGGAAGCCGCACGCCTGATTGTGGAAGACGGCCTGCCACTGACACTGAATTTTGTCATCCATCGGCAGAATGCAGCACGCGTCCCGGCCATGCTGGATCTGGCCGAGCAGCTTGGCACACGCCGGGTCGAAATTGCTCATACCCAATATTATGGCTGGGGCTTGCTCAACCGGGATGCCCTGCTGCCGGACCGCGCACAGCTTGAAGCCACAGAGCTGGCCGTAGCCGCAGCCCGAACGCGCTTTGGCAACCGGATTGCGATCGATTTTGTCACCCCGGACTATTATGCGGAGCGCCCCAAGCCCTGCATGGGCGGCTGGGGGCAGCGCTTCATCAACATTTCTCCTTCCGGCAAAGTCCTGCCGTGCCACGCGGCAGAAAGCATTCCGGGGCTGACCTTCCCCTCCGTTGTGGAAGACTCTCTTGAACGGATCTGGCAGGAGTCGCCGCTGTTCAACCTGTATCGCGGAACGGACTGGATGCCAGAACCGTGCCAGAGTTGTGCTTTTAAAGAAGATGACTGGGGCGGTTGCCGCTGTCAGGCTCTGGCACTGGCAGGACAGGCAGACGCAACGGACCCGGTCTGCCATCGTGCTCCGACACATGACCGGATTAAAGAGGCTGTTGCCAGACGGCCTGCAACCCCACCTGTGTTCCGCTACCGTCGCTACAACAACGCGGTTTAAGTGGCACTTTAGCGTGTATTGGTGGACAAGCCTGAAGCCATGTTCTGACGACATGTGAAAGTTTGCCTGTGCCCCCTCGCCGCGGGTATGGATTTTTCATGCTTTGTGCAGGAACAGGCTGTATGATTTCGCGCGTTCCTTTACACCGCGAGGCGGCTTTCATGCACAAACCCGGTTTTTTCTGGCTTCTGGCGACCTGCTGTCTGGCCACATTTGCCCCGGCACAGGCGGCATTCCCACAGCCTGAAGACATAGAGGTGCATGCCGCCCGCCCCGTAACCGTTCAAACCTATCGGGCTGTCGCCCGTGTATTTCGGCGCTTTAATGCGCTCCCTGAACAGGACCGGACCAATCTTTCCCTGCATATTCTGGGCAGACTTCAGCCCCAGGATGCGCCCCTGAAGGTCTCTGGGCTACATTTGCAAACCAAAAACGGCTCTATCCCGCTTTTCAATGCTGATAATGATGAGCTTACCGTGCCACTGACGGAAGCGCTGTGGGCAGAAAATCCGCCATTGATGGCAAACCTGACGACGGATGCCTTTATCGGCTTTACGTTCCAGATTGCTGTCAGCCCGACGCAGCCAGATAGTTTCACGGATGCCGAAGCACGCCACTGGTTACGGCAGCTCAATAATTGCATGGAAGATGTGGTGGGAGTGATTGTCGCGTTCATGCTGCCAGATGCACACCGACTGATTGTCTCGGTAGCGCCTCATAGTCGGCTGGAAGCGACCGAAAATGATCAGACGCAGCTT
This sequence comes from uncultured Acetobacter sp., assembly GCF_937875265.1. Classification (GTDB taxonomy): domain Bacteria; phylum Pseudomonadota; class Alphaproteobacteria; order Acetobacterales; family Acetobacteraceae; genus Acetobacter. Next base: position 4,287 of record NZ_CALLXM010000250.1, read on the forward strand.
CTGCTGGACAACCAGAGCGAGGTGGCGCGCACATTTGTTTTTAGGCCACAGGATTATGCGCGAGATACGACATTTCGCAGCACCCGAGCCTTCGATAAGATTTTAGTGAAAATTCCACTCGACCCGCATGCAAACATGAAGCGGAAGTCCTGAGTTTTTAGAGCTGACTGACTGCGGGCGGCATCATAAATATCGCCGCCCGCATAAACCGTGTCAGTGCCGGTTGGCGCGAACCAGACCGGAAACAAACTGCCAGCCTCGCCCAACATCCCGAATAACGCGGCCAATGGCCGGTGCGGTTGTCGGGCGCAGCAGACGGGAGTCATACCCCGCAAAGCGGCGGTCATCTTCTTCCAGACACAGATCAATAAATTCAGGCAGGTTCAGATCGACATTGGCAATGTCTTTTGCACCCGTCACCGTGAAGTTGTTGTCCTGTGTATGGACTTCGCCTTTTTCATCCACAGAGGTCGCAAGGTTCATGCGTTCATAGGCAAGGAATGCCCAGACCGCCCAAACTTTCATTTCAAAGAATGGACGACGCCACCAGGGCATAACCGCTCGATACCAGGCCAGCCAGTTGGCAAACAGAAGAATGTGACGACATTCTTCCTGCATAACCGGCTCGAACGTATCGATCAGTTCCGGGGGGAAGAAGTTGGAACGCTGAGCCAGCTCGAACAGACCGAATGCAAAGAAGCTATCCACACACTCGGAAAAACCGGTGACAAGATAAGCCCATTCCACATCTTTCGGCTCGATATATGGCGGTTCCGGCGCCATTTTAATGTCATAGGCTTCAACCAGCTTGGACAGAACTTCCTTATGCCGGTTTTCTTCCCATGCATTACGGGAAATGGCGTCCTTGATATCCGGGTCCGTTACCAGACGAGCGTAAGCCGCCATGCGCAAACGGGCCTTACCCTCGGTCTGCACAGCAATATCCCAGATTGGCAGGGACGTAACGCGATGCAGCGTTTCCGGGTCCAGCTTGGGCCATGCAATGACCGAAGGCCGATAAGGATTGAAGGTTTCGCGGAACATGGCCGCAATAGCCTGCTTGTGCGCCTCAGACCCCGGCTTTAGCGGCCCCTTGAGGGGGCTGACCCAATGCCGTGCTTTATAATCAGCCTCAATCACAGCTTCATTATTGGGCGGCGGAGGCAGGTCATCCACACTGTCAGGCAGGCGGGAATAAATATCACTCAGAGAACCCATGGCAGGAACCTGTTTACTGGGGGTGCAATGCGAACGCCGCTCCTGCCGGAGCAGAAGCGGGCGGTGCAGAACCCGGGACAACAAACTGACTCCTCTCCCCTAGACGGGGAAAGCAGCGCGGGTCTTCCGTCTAGTGAATATCGGAAAGCTTCGAAATGATCTTAGTCACAAGACCATACTCAATCGCTTCTTTTCCGGACATCCAGTGATTTCTGTCCGTATCCTTGACGATTTTCTCGTAAGACTGACCGGTCTCCCGCGCAAACAGGCGGTTCAGACGCTCACGCATCTTGATGATCTCGCGTGCTTCAATATCGATATCCGTTGCCGGACCACGTACGCCACCCATCGGCTGATGCAGCAGGAAACGGGTGTTGGGCAGGCAGAAACGACGATCTTTCTGCCCGGCAGCAAAAATAAGCGCACCGGCGGACGCAACCCAGCCCGTACCAATCATGTTGATCGGTGCAACCGAATCGACAAAGCGGATCATGTCATGAATGGTATCCCCACTCTCAACATGCCCACCCGGTGAGTTCACATACACATCAATCGGCTTGTCCGATTCCCCGGCCAGCGCCAGCAGGCGCGCCGTGACATCACGGGCAACCTTGTCGTTAATCCCACCGAAAATCAGCACTTTGCGCTGCTTGAACAGCTTGCTTTCCAGCTCCCCTTCCGGGGCAGCCGGAGCTTTGCCTTCTTCTTTTTCCGGTGCGTCCGGTGAATCCGGATTGTCATCATCCAGCCTGGTAGGATCGCAGGGGGAAATGCCCGTCATGCCAGTCTCCGCACGTTCTGTTTCTCTAGTCATGTCTCTTATCCTGCTCTGCCTGCGCGCTTGTGCCAAGGGGCAATCATACGGTGAATATCCCCTATCTCGCCACAACGCCCCGAAGCGGGTAGAGTGAGCGCTGTTTTTCACCCTGCCAGCGGAGCAACCGTCACGTCATGCAGCAAGCGTGCCCCGAACAGGACCGGCCTTTCCGGCACCGTGTTCACATGGCTTTTCCCCACATCCGCCCGTTCCGTTCCGCACTGCTGTTCGCAACAGGTGTGCTCTGCCTGACAGGATGCACCCACAAAGACCCGGTTGATCGCACACTGGACTGGATGAATCACATGCGCGGCGGAATTATCGCGTCGCAGCGCCCACCTCCACCCGGAATTTACGACCCTTACCCGCATGTAGGCCTGACACCGACCACAACCCCCGACGTTCCCTCCCCACAAGCCCGTGCCATGATCACGCAACAACTGATCCGTGACCGTAACCTTGTGTATCGCACTGTCGCTGCCAACGGCACTCTGATGCCCGTTATTCCCCCACCACCCGGAGCTGCACCAGCAGCTACGCCAAAAACCGGAACCACCCCGCAGGCAGGGGCCAGCGCAACGACACAACCTGCCACACTGCCCGAAGGCACAGCGGGGGCAATTATGGATGCCGCCGAGGCCCCTCCGACGCAGGCTGCCGCAGCGCCTTCTGCCGTTACAGGCAAAGCCAACGTACCTACACCAGCAGCAAAGCTGCCTGCATCCGCGGGGTTTCTGGAAAGCGGTAAAAAAGCAGATACCGGTGCGCAGGCAACTGAAGTAGCCATGCCGGAAGTCGGGATGCCGGATGTTAAAACCACTGCACAGACCCCGCCTACCCCGGCCAGCGCCATTCCGCAGATTCCGGCTGGGCCGCCCTCTCCACCTGATTTTCCGGGTTTTGATGTTCCATCAGACGCCAGCCTGCCTGATGCCGTCCGTCCCAATTATGATCTGGCCGACGCCAAAGGCACGGCCATTCACTGCGTACCGCAATCCGACCAGATTTCCTCCGGGCAGGATGACACCTTTGCAAAGCTGGCTAACAAAACACCGCACGGACCGTTTTATGTGCGGGGCTTTGGCTCTGCGGCCTCTCTTAGCCCACAGGATCAGGCTGATGCCGTAGAACTGGGGCTGCTCCGCGCCCAGAACATCGCCAAAAAGCTTATCAGCCTGAACGTACCAGCTTCGGCCATTCATATTCGGGGAGATGCGTTTGGAGTAGGGGCACGGATCGCTACCAGCCCCTGATGGTAACCGCCCTATTCCAGCCACGCCTATGGGATAATCTTATATTTAATAACAGATTACCTCCTCGGGGCGGTTGCCTGTTCCGTTTCTGCCATTACTATGTTTTTCCCCCGTAATCGTGCGGGCCTGACCCCTTTTCAATCAGGGCATTTGAAGTCCATGACCGACGAATTCCATCGCATCCGCCGCCTGCCGCCTTATGTTTTTGCCTCTGTCAATCAGGCCAAAGCGGCAGCCCGAGCGCGAGGCGAGGATATTATTGATCTGGGCATGGGCAACCCGGACAGCCCCACTCCGCCGCATATTGTGGAAAAACTGATTGAAAGCGTGCAGAACCCGCGTGCACACGGCTATTCCGTCAGTAAAGGCATCCCTGGCCTGCGTAAGGCTCTTGCCGGGTATTACGAGCGCCGCTTTAACGTGAAGCTCAACCCGGATACAGAAGTGATCGCGACACTGGGGTCCAAGGAAGGGCTGGCCAACCTGGCCTCTGCCATTACCAGCCCCGGTGACACCATTCTGGTGCCCAACCCGTCCTACCCCATTCACCAGTTTGGCTTTATTATTGCCGGGGCCTCCGTCCGCTCCATTCCCGCCACGCCGGATGACACCATGCTACGGGCACTGGAGCGCGCGGTGCGCCATTCCGTGCCCAAGCCCACGGCGCTGATTGTCAATTTCCCGTCCAATCCTACCGCCTATCTGGCTGATCTGGATTTTTACAAGGAACTGGTAGCGTTTGCCCGGCGGGAAGAAATCTTCATCCTGTCTGATCTCGCTTATGCCGAAATCTATTTTGGTGACCTTGTGCCCCCGTCCATTCTGGCTGTGCCGGGTGCGAAGGATATTGCGGTCGAGTTCACCTCACTCTCCAAAACATACTGCATGGCAGGCTGGCGCATGGGGTTTGCAGCCGGTAATGAGCGGCTGATTGCCGCCCTCACCCGCATTAAATCCTATCTGGATTATGGGGCTTTCACCCCTATTCAGGTCGCTGCCGTAGCCGCATTGAATGGCCCGCAGGATTGTGTGGCTGATATTCGCGCCCTGTATAAAGAGCGCCGGGATGTGCTGATCCGTGGGCTGCACGCCGGTGGCTGGAACGTGCCCTCACCGGAAGGCTCCATGTTTGCATGGGCCCCCATTCCGGAACCATTCCGTGAAATGGGCAGCGTGGAATTCTCCAAACTTCTACTGAAAGAAGCTGGCGTGGCCGTAGCCCCCGGCCTCGGGTTTGGTGAGCACGGGGAAGGCCATGTGCGGATCGGGCTGGTGGAAAACACCCAGCGCCTGCGTCAGGCCACCCGTGCTATTCGTGGTTTTCTTTCTGCCCACGGCGTAAAAGCGCCTCCTTCCTCTGCCAGCAAGCCGGAGCCTGTTGAATCGTGACGTCTTCTCTTTCCACCTCCCCTCTTCGTCTTGGTCTGGCTGGTCTCGGCACAGTAGGGGCGGGCGTTATCCGCCTGCTGAACACCAATGCGGATCTGGTTACCGCCCGTGCGGGCCGCACCCTCAAAGTGACAGCCGTCAGCGCACGGGACCGCACGCGGGACCGTGGTGTCGACTTGTCAGGCATGCGCTGGCATGACAACGCAGCCGATCTGGCCTCTGACCCGGATGTGGATGTGGTGGTCGAACTGATCGGCGGCTCAGAAGGCCAGGCACGCGCCGTAGTGGAAGCCGCACTTACTGCTGGAAAACCGGTGGTGACAGCCAACAAGGCTCTTCTCGCCATTCATGGTCCCGCGCTTGCCCGGCTGAGTGCCGAAAAATCCGCTCCGCTGCTGTTTGAAGCCGCAGTTGCAGGCGGCATCCCCGCCATTAAAATGGTGCGTGAAGGTCTGGCCGCAGATCGCCTTCTGCGGATTGGCGGTATTCTGAACGGCACCTGCAACTATATCCTGACCGTGATGCGGGAAACGGGAAAGGATTTCGGCACCGTTCTGGCCGATGCCCAGAAGCTGGGCTACGCGGAAGCTGATCCCTCCACCGACATTGACGGACTGGACGCCGCCCACAAACTGGCCATTCTGGCAGGCCTCGCCTTCGGGCAGCCGGTCGCGTTTGACTCGCTGCATGTGGAAGGCATCCGCCGTATTGGCGCGCTGGATCTCTCCTTTGCCCGCACGCTGGGTTATCGCATCAAACTGCTGGGCATGGCCCGCATGGGGGAGGCCGGGCTTGAGGCTCGCGTTACCCCGTGCCTAGTGCCAGAAAACTCCCCCATCGCGCAGGTGGATGGCGTGTTTAACGCCGTGGTGGCTGAAGGCGCTTTTGCTGGCCGCCTGATGATTGAAGGCCGCGGTGCCGGAGCAGGCCCAACGGCCAGCGCCGTAGCAGCCGATCTGATTGATATTGCCCGCGGCAATACTATTCCAGTTTGGGGTGTGCAGGCCACAGATACGCCTCCTTTACAGGCTAGCCCGGTTTCCGCGGGAACTGGTGCTTTCTATCTGCGTCTACTGGTAGAAGACCGCCCTGGTGTAATTGCAGATATTACCGCTGTTCTACGTGATTGCGGCGTTTCTCTTCGCAGCATGTTGCAGCACACGCCCGAACAGAATGATGCTGACCCTTATGTACCGCTGGTGCTGGTCACTCATCAGACTTCAGAAGCCGCTATGCAGGATGCCGTAACACGCATTGACGGACTTGATGTGGTAACGGACACCCCTGTGATGATCCGGATTGAAACGAACTGAGCGTTTAACCAAAGCCCAGGTCTTAAACAAAGAGGACTATCTCTATAATGTCTGACACGATTGATCCGATCCCGAGTTTTGTGGTTTCTGACCGCAACCTGGCCCTTGAACTGGTCCGTGTAACTGAAGCCGCAGCTCTGGCTTCTGCGCACTGGACTGGCCGGGGCAAGAAGAATGAGGCCGATGGCGCTGCGGTTGAAGCCATGCGCACAGCGTTTGATACCGTGGCCATTGACGGCACTGTCGTGATCGGTGAAGGCGAGATGGACGAAGCGCCGATGCTGTATATCGGCGAAAAAGTCGGTTCCGGTGGTCCGGCTATGGATATCGCGGTGGATCCGCTGGAAGGCACCAACCTCTGCGCAAAGGACATGCCGAACGCCATTACCGTTGTGGCTCTGGCTGAAAAAGGCAACTTCCTGCACGCCCCTGATGTCTACATGGACAAAATCGTAGTGGGAGCAGGCCTGCCTGAAGGCGTGGTAGACCTTGAATCCTCCATTGAAAATAATCTGCGTAACTTGGCAAAAGCCAAGGGCAAAGCTATACGCGACCTCGTGCTGTGCACGCTGGAACGCGAACGACATGAAGAACTGATTGCCAAAGCCCGCGAAGCCGGTGCCCGCGTCCGCCTGCTCAGCGATGGAGATGTGGCCGCAGCCATTGCCGCCTGCCTAGATGACAGCCAGGTTGATATTTATGCAGGGTCCGGTGGAGCACCGGAAGGCGTTCTGGCAGCCGCGGCTGTCCGTTGCGTGAACGGCCAGATGCAGGCCCGTCTGCTCTTCGAAGATGACAGCCAGCGTGAACGCGCCCAAAAAATGAACCCCGGCAAAAACCCGGACCGCAAGCTTGGCCTGCATGACCTTGCTGCAGGCTCCGTGCTGTTCTCCGCTACAGGCGTCACATCCGGCACGTTGCTGAAAGGTATTCATCAGCATTCAAACCATGCCGTGACGCACTCTCTGGTCATGCGCTCCAAATCCGGTACGGTGCGGTTTATTGAGGGTTATCATAACTTCAAAACCAAAACATGGACCCCTCAATAAGGCTCCATTAACGAGTATGGACGTTCTTTTACCTGAGAAAATGGATACGCTCTCCACCATGCCAGAGGCCCGTGCGGCCCTTGGCGTGGAAAGCAGCCTAACGGGCCGCCGCTGGGTATGGCGAGACGGGGCTGAAAACCCCGCCTTGCTACGCATGGGGGCGGCTATTGCCCAACGCGCGTCTCTGCCGGAAATTGTCGGGCGGCTTTTGGCGCTCCGTGGCATTCCTCCGGAACAGGCCGCCCATTTTCTCGACCCGAAACTCCGCGCCCTGCTCCCCAATCCTTCCAGCTTGCAGGATATGGACACAGCCGCCGCCCGCATGGCGAAGGCTGTCCAGCAAGGTGAGACAATCGGCATTTTCGGGGATTATGATGTGGATGGCGCCTGTGCCTCCGCCATCATCGCCTCGTTTTTTGAAGAGCTGGGCTGCGCTGTTCACACCCATATTCCAGACCGCATGACGGAGGGCTACGGCCCGAACGTGCCGGCACTGGAAGGGCTTGTCGCGCAAGGGGCATCGCTGCTCATTTGCGTAGATTGCGGCACCGCTGCCGGGTCTGTACTGGGTGCCATGGCTGGCAAGGCTGATCTGATTGTTCTGGACCACCATAAATCAGAAGACGCCCTACCCCCCATTCTGGCGACGGTAAACCCGAACCGGCCAGACTGCACTTCCGGGCTTGGACATGTCTGTGCTGCGGCTCTGGCTTTTCTGGCCGCTGTGGCGACCAGCCGGGATCTGCGCAACGCCGGGTGGTTTCATGATGCCCAGCCTGCACCGGACCTGATGCGCCAGCTTGATCTGGTGGCACTGGCTACAGTGTGTGACGTGATGCCGCTGCACGGGCTAAACCGGGCCTTTGTCACGCAAGGGTTGAAAATTATGGGCCGCCGCCAGCGTACGGGCCTAACCGCGCTGATGGAAATTGCAGGCGTCACCAAAGCGCCGGATGCCTTTACCTGCGGGTTTGCCCTAGGCCCACGCATTAATGCAGGCGGACGCATTGCAGAAGCCGGGCTGGGCCTAAACCTGCTCCGTAGCACAGATGCTCACGTTGCCCGCACCATGGCGGAACGTCTGGATGCCGTGAACCGCCGTAGACAAGGCGTGGAAGCTGAAATTCTGGACCGCGCCATGGCACAGGCGGCTGAACAGCGGGAAGCGGGTCACCCCGTTATTCTGTTGGCCGGGAAAGACTGGCATCCGGGTGTTGTGGGTATTGTGGCCGGGCGCATCAAGGAACAGTTTAACCGCCCTGCACTGGTGGGCGCGGAGCAGGAAGATGGCTCCGTTAAAGGGTCCGGGCGCTCTGTGCCGGGGTTGGATTTGGGAACGGTCATTATCGCGGCCCGTCAGGCTGGCTTGCTGACAACGGGCGGCGGCCATGCCATGGCGGCAGGCTTTTCTCTTCCTGCGGAAAATATTGAACGCTTCCATGCCTTTCTGGATGAACGACTGGCAGATGCCGCCGCCCTGCCAGACACGATTGACGTGGCACTGGATGTTGCCCTGTCTGTCTCCGGCGCCACAGTCGAGCTTGCAGAAAATATGGCCATGCTCGCCCCGTTTGGCGCGGGCAATGCGGAGCCACTGATTGCTGTTTCCAACGCCCAGATTATTCGGTCTGACCGGATTGGCCGGGATGGCAACACCCTCCGCCTGCTCCTGAAGGGGCAGGATGGAGGTCGCCTAAAAGCCCTGATGTTCCGCGCGAATGACAACCCGCTCGCTATTGCTCTGGAAGACAGTACGCGGCCGCCCATCCATCTGGCAGGGTATCTTCGTTCAGAAACATGGAACGGACGAACTGACGCTACTTTCTTCATTCAGGATGCTGCGCGTGCCTGAATAATACTGGTTTAAGCGTGCTGGTATTTTTCCGTTAGGCACCAATGCAGATGGTTCCGTACTGCGGGCCATTCTGCTGCGGTAACACTATACACGCAGGTGTCGCGCAATGAACCATCTGGCAAACGCTGATGGCAGCGCAAAATACCATCCAGCTTGGCCCCCAGCCGCTCAATGGCCCGGCGGCTACGCTGGTTGAGAAAATGTGTGCGAAACTCCACGGCCAGACAACCCAGCGTTTCAAACGCATAGGATAACAGGAGCATTTTAGCGTCTGTATTGAGTGCCGTTTTTTGCACACTTGCCGCATACCACGTAGACCCAATTTCCACCCGTGGCCCGGCTTTATCAATATTCATGAAGGTGGTCATACCGACAATGCGGTTATCCGGCAGGCTAACGACCGCATAAGGCAGCATAGTGCCGTGCTTTTGCAGGTCCAGACGGCGTTCAACCTCCGCCTGCATGGCTTCAAGTCTGGGTACGGATGTGCACCAGACCTTCCATTGCTCCCCGTCCTGCACAGCAAGCCGAAGGCCTTCAACATGCGCAAGGGAGAGCGGGACAAGCTGAACATGTTGCCCGGTCAGGCAAACAGGAACTACGGGAAAAATGCGTGCCTCAGCCATACGAACTCAGGAGGGCCTTAGCCCTCCTTTGCTGCTCCGCGTCGCGCTTCGACTTCTTTCTTCATGGCAATCTGCACTTTTTCAAAAGCCCGTACTTCAATCTGGCGCACGCGCTCGCGCGAGATACCATACTGATGCGCAAGCTCTTCCAGTGTAGACGGCTCATCCGTCAGACGACGCTCCGTGAAAATATGCCGTTCACGTTCGTTAAGTGAAGACATTGCTGTAGCCAGCAGAGCCTTGCGGCCAGAAAGTTCCTCGTTTTCGGCGTAGGTTTCTTCCTGATTGACCTGATCATCTACCAGGCGGTCCTGCCACTCACTGTCCTGATCGGCCCGCATGGGCGCGTTCAGGCTGTGGTCCGGTGCAGCCATGCGGCGGTTCATGCTCACCACATCCTGCTCGGACACGCCGAGTGTTGTAGCAATCTTGTTCACCTGTTCCGGCTGAAGGTCACCATCTTCAATAGCCTGCATCTGCCCTTTCAGGCGGCGCAGGTTGAAAAACAGCTTCTTCTGGGCCGCAGTCGTGCCCATTTTGACCAGAGACCAGCTATGCAGAATGTATTCCTGTATGGCCGCACGGATCCACCACATGGCATAGGTTGCCAGACGGAAGCCTTTATCCGGGTCAAACCGGCGTACGGCCTGCATCATGCCGACATTGCCCTCACTGATGAGTTCATTCACCGGCAGGCCATATCCCCGGTAGCCCATAGCGATTTTTGCAACCAGCCGCAGGTGAGACGTCACCAGTTTGTGTGCGGCCTTTACATCGCCCTTGTCCTTCCACAAATAAGAAAGACGGAGTTCTTCTTCCGGGGTGAGAATGGGGTATTTACGAATGTCCTGAAGGTATCTTGAAAGATTATTTTCAGGACCAACATTGATGACAGATGAGACCATCGACTGAGCACTCCTCTTAACTGGAAAGCTCCCTGCAACGCCTCAGGTTCTCTGAAAATCTGACGTGCGTCGCGTAGACTAGGCAAGTTTCCGGTTAACAAGTGGATAAAAATTTATGTCCTCTTCCGTCGCCCCCCGAATGAGCAGCACGAGGGAAGAGACACCCTCTCCAACGGCTTTACGAGCATGCCAGAGAGGACGCTGACGGTGCGCCGGAATTATTTTTCTGTCAAGAAAATCACCGCAAAACGGCAGTCTGCTCAGGGTATGGCTGTGCTCTGCCATCAGGCCAAAAGACAGACTCGGAACCAGACAGAAATGATCGACACGCTCAGACTGACGCACAGGCAGCCGGAAAGTTCCTTGCCAACCCGTTAAAAATCAAACCACCACGGCTTTTCCGGGTGTCAGACCAAGGGCCGCGCCAAGGGCCAGCATGTCTTCCGGCATTGGGGCATCAAACAGCATCTGCTCCCCTGTACGCGGATGCGTGAACCCCAGACGGGCAGCATGCAGGGCCTGCCGGGGGAACCCCAGAGCCGCCGCCCGCGCTGTGGCGGACAACCCTTTGGCAGCGGCGGGCACGCGCCGCAGGTATACCGGATCCCCGATCAGCGGATGCCCGTTGGCAGAAAAATGTACACGGATCTGATGCGTCCGGCCCGTGGCAAGACGGCACTGCACCAGAGACGCCCCCATCTCAAACGCCTGAAGTGTGCGGTAGCGCGTAAGTGCCCATTTGCCGCCATGCGTGACAATAGCCATGCGTTTGCGGTCCCGCTTATCCCGGCCAATATCGCCCTCATACTCCCCTTCTCCGGGCTGCGGGCAGCCCCAGCAAAAGGCCAGATAGGCGCGGTCTATGGTTCGGGCAGCAAAATCTGCCGAAAGGGCCTGATGGGCCTGCTCCGTTTTCGCCGCGACCATCAGACCGGACGTGTCCTTGTCCAGCCTATGCACAATGCCAGGACGCCGCTCCCCGCCAATGCCTTTCAGACTTTCCCCGCAATGCGCAATCAGGCCATTGACCAGCGTACCAGTCTCATGCCCCGGTGCGGGGTGCACCACAAGCCCGGCAGGTTTGTTGAGCACAATCAGGTCTGCATCTTCATACAGCACGTCAAACGCCACCTCCTCACCTTTCGGCACGGCAGGCGTGGCTGCGGGAACAGCCAGCGTATAAATGATGCCAGCCCGTACCGTATCAGCAGGTTCCTTAACCGGGACACCATTACTGGTCAGATGTCCTTCTTCAATCAGCGCTTTAACGCGGGAACGGGACAGGCCGCCAGACAGCGCCGCCACAAAGCGGTCCACGCGGTCTCCGGCATGATCCTCTGTGGCGGTGAAAATCAGAGACGTGCCATAGGGGCTCTCAATGGGAGCAGAGTCTGACTGGGGCGTGCCGGTTTGCGTCAAAACTATTCTACTTCCTTCAGGCGGGGCAAAAGCGTGAGCACAAAGCCTTTTATCCTCCGCGGCGTCAAGAACACGCAGCAAGGCTGCCCCCTGCTGTGCTGATGGTTTTATCATGACGCAACGGATGCTAGGCAGGCTATTGAGCCTTTGAAACATTTTCATGCTGCCCTGCATGGCGGGGTACAGCTGCCGGACCAACACCCATGACACCCCCCAGCCCTTCCGGCTCCGCCCAGCCCTCGGACACAGCCTCTCTGGCGCAGATCAGAGCGGCTTATCAGGCGTTACTGGTCAGGCGGATGAGTATTCTGGCCGTTCTGGGCGGGGCAATTATGCTGTCTGTGCTGCTGGATTTCTCGCTGGGTCCGGCTGGGCTTTCCCCCGCGCAGCTCCTTCATACGTTACTGCACCCTTACACAGTTCCTGCCAGTGAGCGGATTATCGTCTGGCAGATCCGACTGCCTTATGCGCTGATGGCCGTGTGTGTCGGGGCGGCCCTTGGTCTTTCCGGGGCAGAAATGCAGACCATTCTGGCAAACCCACTGGCCAGCCCCTTCACACTGGGTGTCTCTGCTGCTGCGGCGTTCGGAGCCTCCCTCGCTCTTGTTCTGGGGCTGCATTTTCCGGGCCTGCCCGATACATGGCTCATTGCTGGCAATGCGTTTGTCTGCGCCATTGGTTCGGTCTTTCTGCTTGATCTGGTCGGACACCTTCGCAACGCACGCACCAGCACTGTAGTGCTATTTGGCATTGCGCTGGTTTTCACATTTCAGGCGCTGGTATCCCTCATGCAATTCATGGCCAGTGAAGACGCCCTGCAGGATCTCGTCTTCTGGACGATGGGGAGCCTGACACGCACCACATGGCCCAAAATCGGTCTGCTGGCCACGTTGGGGGCGCTGATCATACCCTTTTCTTTCCGGGCAGCATGGAGCCTGACAACCCTGCGCATGGGGGAAGAACGGGCTGCCAGTCTGGGCGTGAACGTGCCCCGCGTGCGCAGGGCCGCGTTGCTGCGCATTAGCCTGCTTTCCGCCCTTGCTGTCTCGTTTGTCGGTATTATCGGGTTTGTGGGGCTGGTGGCTCCGCATATTGCGCGCCGATTGCTGGGGGAAGATCATCGGTTTTATCTGCCGGGCAGTATGCTGGCCGGGGCTCTTATTCTTTCCCTGTCCTCTGTCACCGCCCGTATGCTGATCCCCGGTGTAATTATCCCGACCGGAATTGTAACCGCGCTGGTGGGGATTCCGTTTTTTCTGACCATTGTGCTGCGGCAGCGTGGTTTGTCATGACATCTGAATCTGCGCCCTCGCCACAGACCGGCCTGATAGCGACGCAGGTTACTGTGCGCTATGGCAGGCGTACTGTTCTGCATGACGTCACGGCAGGCCCGTTTGCCCCCGGCGCTGTCTGCGCTTTACTGGGGCCAAATGGCAGCGGGAAATCTACCCTCATGCGCGCTATGGCCGGGCTGGTGCCCTCCTCCGCCCGCGTCATGCTGAAAGGGGCCGAACTCTCCCGCATGAACCTGACGGACCGCACAAAGCGCTGCCTGTATCTGCCGCAAGCCCTGCCCGCTGCTGTGCATTTGCCGGTTCTGGAGGCCCTGATAGCAGCCCGCCAGACAGCCGGACCTGCCCGCGCCTTCCCCGCCTTTGGCGCACCGGAAGAGGACGCCATTCAGTCTGCATTAGAAAGCCTTACCCTGTTCGGCATTCCGCATCTGGCCATGCAGGCCATGGATGAACTCTCCGGTGGCCAGCGGCAGCTTGTCGGGCTGGCACAGGCACTCAGCCGTAAACCGGAAGCCCTGCTGCTGGATGAGCCACTGAGTGCGCTGGACCTGCATCACCAGTTTGCCGTGATGGATATTCTGCGCCGGGAAACCGCAGCCCACCAGCTTGTCACGGTGCTGGTGCTGCATGACCTGAACATTGCCCTGAACATGACGGATTTTGTCACTGTTCTGCACGAAGGACAGATGATTGCCGCTGGCCCGCCTGCAGCGGTTCTGACCCCGGACCTGCTGCGCGAGGCTTACCGCGTCCGCGCCCGTGTGGAAGAAGGCGCGGACGGCAGAAAGTTTGTCAGCGTGGACGGCATTGCCTGAACCTTCAAAGCTGCCGCCGTTGCCTTACGTACCGCAAAATGTATGGCGAACCCGCTCACTGGCCTGTGCCGGACGGGCGTAGGCTTCCTTCCCCGGCTGGTCGTCATATGGGTGCGTGCAGACCGCAAGCACGGTTTCAAACTGCGAGAAATCATTCTGCTCAACCGCCGCCTTGATCATGGCTTCCACCAGATGATTGCGAGGAATGAATGCCGGATTGACCTGCTTCATGGCCGCAACACGGGCTGACACAGGCTCTTCGGGCTCCTGCGCCAGACGCTGCCGCCACAGAGTTAGCCACGAACCAAAAGTGGCGAGAGTTTCGGGCACATCCTCTCCGGCTATAGCTTCTGAAGTGCTCAGGGCACGGAAAATTTGGGTAAAATCAGTCTGCTCCGCTTGCATGGTTTCCAGCAGACTACGGAACAATCCCGCATCCTCCGGCTGCACCGTTTTCAACCCCAGTTTAGCCCGCAAGCCCTCCAGATAGGTCGCCTGAAAGCGGCCTTCAAATGTGGACAAAGCCTGCTGCGCAACGGGGATGGCCTGCTCTTGATTGTCAGCCAGCAACGGCAGCAGGGCTTCAGCCAGACGGGTCAGGTTCCACAGGGCCATGCTGGGCTGGTTGCCGTAAGCGTAGCGGCCACGTTCATCAATAAAGCTGAATACTGTGGTCGGGTCATACTGCTCCATAAAGGCGCAGGGGCCGTAATCTATCGTCTCGCCCGAAATGGCCATGTTATCGGTGTTCATCACGCCATGAATGAAGCCCTTCAGCATCCACTGCGCGACCAGATCTGCCTGAGCGGCAATAACGTGCTCCAAAAACGCCAGATAGGGCGCTGGAGCCTGCGAGGCATCCGGGTAATGGCGGGCAATCGCAAAGTCCGCCAGCGTTCGCAGGCCGTTTATATCCTGCCGAGCCGCAAAAAACTGGAACGTGCCCACCCGGATGTGGCTGGACGCCACGCGCGCAATAACCGCGCCGGGCAGAGGTGTTTCCCGCATCACCTGCTCGCCGGTCAGCACAGCGGCCAGAGCACGGGTGGTTGGCACACCCATCGCGGCCATAGCCTCGCTCACTACATATTCCCGCAGCACTGGCCCCAGAGCGGCACGCCCGTCACCCCGACGAGAATAGGCCGTGCGGCCAGACCCTTTCAGCTGCACCTCCCTGATAGCGCCGCTGGCATCCGTCACGTCCCCCAGCAGCAACGCCCGGCCGTCCCCCAATTGCGGCACAAAATGCCCGAACTGATGCCCGGCATAGGCCAGCGCAAGCGGCTGCACCCCCGGTGGCATATGGGAGCCGGAAAGCATGGCCACCCCGTCCGGCCCGGACAGCCACACAGGGTCCAGCCCCAGAGTTCTGGCCAGAGGGACGTTCAGCTTTACAAGCTGAGATGCTGCAACGGGCGTCAGGTCAGCAGGGGCATAAAAATGGTCCGGCAACTGGCTGTAGGTTTGCCGCAGGGAAAAAGAGGTCATGCAAAGGCCCTTCATGGTCACAGCCTGTAGGGGAAAGTTCGGGGCTGGTTGGCAGGAAACAGCCAGACCGCAAGCGTGAGGCTGATATGGGGATGGAGCCCCTGCTCTGGCAACACATTTACGATCATGTTATTTAACGCCTGCATCGAAACAAACCCTGTCGATGCAGTCACATAAAAACACTGCACAGCAGGCCGCGGAGACGCCACACCTCATGAGCACTTCTACCCAGACAGCCTTCCAGATTACGCCAAAAGCCGACCCGGCCTCTCCGGCTGAGCGGGCCGCCCTGCTTGTCAACCCCGGTTTTGGCCGTGTCTTTTCCGAGCACATGGCCATTGTAACCTACACGGAAGGCGAAGGCTGGCACACTCCGCAGATCCTGCCGCGCCAGCCGCTTACGCTGGACCCTGCGGCCTCTGTCCTGCACTACGCACAGGAAATTTTTGAAGGCATGAAGGCCTACCGTGCCGCGAACGGAGAAGCACTGCTGTTCCGCCCGGATGCCAATGCCCGCCGCTTCCGCCACTCTGCCGAGCGTATGGCCATGGCCCAACTGCCGGAAGAACTGTTTCTGGATGCCGTGACGCAGTTGGTCAAAATTGATAACGGCTGGATCCCGGCGGCTGATGTTGGCACGCTGTATATCCGACCGTTCATGATTGCCACGGAAGCTGCTCTGGGTGTGAAGCCTGCTTCTGAATTCAAGTTTCTGGTCATTGCCTGTGCAGCAGGGGAATATTTCTCCAAGGATGCTGGCCCGGTGAGCGTGTGGGTGGAAGAAAGCACCGTGCGTGCTTCCCGCGGTGGCACGGGTGAAGCCAAATGCGGCGGCAACTATGCGGCCAGCCTTACCGCGCAGATGGAAGCCAAGGCCAATGGCTGCCATCAGGTGCTGTTCCTTGATGCCGTTGAACGCAAATGGATTGAGGAAATGGGCGGCATGAACATCGTTATGGTGTTTGATGACGGCACCATCCTTACCCCACCGCTGGAAGGCACCATTCTGCGCGGCATTACGCGGGATTCCCTGCTGACACTGGCGCGTGACAAAGGCCTGACGGTGCGTGAAGAGCCCTATGCCATTGACCAGCTTTATGCCGATGCAAAATCTGGCCACCTGAAAGAAATTTTTGCCTGCGGAACAGCAGCAGTTGTCACCCCCATTGGCACACTGAAAAGCGCTGAAGGCACCTGCGTGATTAACAATGGTGAAACAGGTGAAGTTACCACAGCCCTGCGCAAAGCACTGTGTGACATTCAGTATGGCCGCGCCAACGATGCCCACAACTGGGTAAAACGAGTTTCCTGATTTTCCTAGTTTTTGCTGAGTAGTTTTTTAATCCCGTCCGGCGATGTTGTCCGGACGGGATTTTTTATGTGTGGAACTTTACGACACCTTACGCGCAAGTTCCGCAAGAGCATTGATCTGGACAACCAGAAAATCACGCGTACTCTGGTCGGTCAGCTCACGGCTTTCAAGATCAAATTTAGCCATGGCCTGCCCGATCATAACTTCCGGCTTATTCAGCACATATGCATCCAGAAACACCAGTATCTGCCGAAGATGATATTGTGCACGAGCGCCACCAATCATCCCCGGTGAGACCGTCTGAATGGCAAGCGGTTTTTTCGTCAACGGCTGCGGTGTAACGCGAGAAAGCCAGTCCAGAGCATTTTTCAGAACACCTGGTACCGAATAGTTGTATTCTGGCGTGACAATAATAACGCCATCTGCGGATTTGATCTGTTCAGCCATTGCAAGGACAGGGGCAGGTATTTGTCGATCCTGTAAATCCTGATCGTAGAGCGGAAACTCTCCAACGGATCCAAGCAACGATATCTGAATGCCAGCAGGAGCAATCCGAGGCAGGGCTTCAGCCACTATACGATTCAGGGATGCTTTTCGAAGGCTCCCGAGAAGGACGACAAAGTGAAGTTCTCTCGACATGAGGATGCTCCCTAAAAATCCCACACTTGGTATGCTATACGTAAATTTCTGGGAAATCTGATTTCCCAGCAGCTTACATCAGCCCCGGTCCCTTTTATAGGAGGTAATGAGATTACGATAATCGGGAATATGATTTGAAAGAAGCCTGCCAAGCCCCTCTACGTCATTCCGCCAGTCTCTCTGCAATTCACATGCTACGCCAAACCACGTTATCAGCTGTGCCCCGGCTGCTACCATACGGGTCCACGCTGCATCACGGGTCATAGCGTTGAAGGTACCTGACGCATCTGTCACGACAAAAACCTCGTAACCTTCAGCTATCGCAGACAAAACAGGGAATGCGACACATACTTCAGTCACTACGCCAGCAATGAGGATCTGCTTTTTGCCAGTCACTTTTACAGCGGCAACGAAGTCGGAATTATCCCAGGCATTAATCTGACCGGGTCTGGCAATATACGGTGCATCAGGAAGCTTTTGCGTAAGCTCTGGAACAATCGGCCCGTTAGGTCCGTCTTCGAAGCTCGTCGTCAGAATAGTCGGCAGTTTAAAATACTCTGCCACATCAGCCAGCGCCAGAACGTTGTTCTGAAACTTATCCGGCTCGATGTCACGCACCAGCGACAGCAGCCCTGTCTGATGATCAACCAGCAAAACCATAACATTGTCTTTGTCGAGACGCACGTAAGGTTTATTCATATAAATTCCTCCTTTTTTTCTACGATAAGGGTATGTCCCGCCACTTACAGAACGGGACACATCCAGATATTTCAATTTCAGGCAATAACGCCGAACTGACCGCTCCGCACATCGTGAATGGCCTGCTGAATTTCTTCCTGAGTGTTCATCACGAACGGCCCATATCCAGCGATCGGTTCATTCAATGGTTCGCCAGTTAAAACCAGAAAACTCGACTCAAGTGCCGCTTGCACGGTCACCTGAGCACCCTCAGTTCCAAGCAAAGCGAACTGCGCGCTATCCAGCTCTTCAGTGCCATTCACAATCAGCTTGCCTTCCAGAGCAACAACGGCACAATTATGGCCTTCCGGAAGGTTAAGAGTGACTTGGGCTCCCTGTTGAAGGGTAACATCCCACACATTCAGCGGCGAAAAGATCCGGGCTGGTCCATGAGCACCCTCATAGTCCCCGGCAATGACCCGCAGCCGCCCCGCACCTTCAGGCAAAACCACTGTAGGAATATCCGCTGCAAGCAGAGTCTGGTAGGATGCTGGCGTCCCCTTATCCTTCGCAGGAAGGTTCACCCAGAGTTGGACCATACGGAACGCGCCACCAGATTTGGCATATGCAGGAGAATGATATTCCTCATGCATAATCCCGCGGCCAGCAGTCATCCACTGCACATCGCCCGGGCCAATTACGCCCCCTCCGCCGGAGGAATCACGATGCTCCACTTCACCATCATATACGATCGTGACAGTTTCAAAGCCCTTATGGGGATGTTCACCCACCCCACGGCGAGATTCTGTCGGCTCGAATTGATGCGGCCCTGCGTAATCCAGCAGCAGAAACGGGCTCAGGTGCTTACCAAAATCACTGTATGAAAACAGGGAACGGACGGGAAAACCATCTCCAACCCAGTGGCCGCGATCATTTCCGTAGCGACCGAGAATTTGTTTCTGCATAGCTACACTCCTCACTATCTTAGCATCTTATATAAGTGGATCTCATCACCCCATGAAGATTTTCAAATCGAACGCTGCATTCCATCGATAGAACAATGCGAATTGTTAATTATTACTTATAATAATTCAGAACCGTTCATTCTAAAATATTTTAATATTGGTGTGATTTGATTTTTCAAGCATCGCCAATACTGACAAGAGGCCTTTTTGCCTTTCCCAAAAGCGAACTCCACGATCAGAATGCGAAATTTGTAAAGGCTTTAATATTCCGGGCATTGATCACCATTTATCGGGGCGCCCAGAGCAAACCAGATCGAGTTTTGAGCGTAGAATTGTAGTTAAGAATAAACAGCTCTATCGCCTG
Source organism: uncultured Acetobacter sp. (assembly GCF_937875265.1). Lineage (GTDB taxonomy): Bacteria > Pseudomonadota > Alphaproteobacteria > Acetobacterales > Acetobacteraceae > Acetobacter. Next base: position 23,687 of record NZ_CALLXM010000250.1, read on the forward strand.
GCTGATGCCTGTGAGTCCGCCCCCCCGAACCGGGAAACATGATTACTACTGCTGAAAAATTGTATGTTTGCAGTTAACCGCATTACGTCTTGAGCTCCGTTAGGGCATGGCCTCTTCTGACATAAGCTGTAAGTTCTTACTTACATTCAAGAGTTTATTGCACAGTGCTACAAAGAAGGCGCATAATGTGATCCGTCCTGAAGAGCATAAGGCTGAGCA
>NZ_CALLXM010000251.1 GCF_937875265.1 uncultured Acetobacter sp.
GCAAGGTCTGCTGCAAACTGGTGGGGCAGGGGTTCCCGCCCATAAGGGGCCAGCTTTTGTGACAGCGCGGTTTTCAGGCCGGAGAAGGAGAAGTCACACCCCGCACGGCCCATCAGCGGGCGCGGCAGGGGGATGGCCTTTGGGTTGCCTGACTGAGCCAGCTTTTCCAGCGCCGGGCCGCCGGGCCAGCCAAGGCCGAGCATTTTGGCAACCTTGTCAAACGCTTCCCCCGCCGCATCATCAATCGTGCCGCCCAGCTTGCGGTAACGGCCCACCCCTTCCACCGTAATGCACTGGCAATGGCCGCCAGAAACCAGCAGCAGAAGGTAGGGGAAGGCCGCGCCTCCGGGCACCAGGCCGGGCAGGCGGGCTGTCAGGGCATGGGCTTCCACATGGTTGACCGCCACAAACGGCTTGCCGAGTGAAAGCGCCAGCCCCTTGGCAAAACTGGCCCCCACAATCAGGCCGCCAATCAGCCCCGGCCCGGTGCTGGCGGCAATAAAGCCGATCTCCTGCGGGGTCATCCCCGCGTCTTTCAGGGTGGTCTGCACGAGTCCGGGCAGGAGGGCCAGATGCGCTCGGGCGGCAATTTCCGGCACCACGCCCCCAAAATCTGCATGGCCGTCCTGCGACACGATCCTTTGAGCGAGGCACGCCCCCTCGGCGGAGAGGATGGCGCAGGCGGTTTCATCGCATGACGATTCGATGGCCAGCACAGGTCCGGTAACAGGGCGGTTTTTCTGCGGGTTCTGGTGTGTCATGGCCCTGTGGCTCCGTGTGCTGTGATGGGGAACAAGCCCTGCCATTCTGCGTGTGATCCGGGTCCGAAACGGTCTGCTGCGCGTGCGGTGCGCTTCTGGGGCGCAAGTTTTTCAGACCTTTCGGGTATCATGGCTTCTTGTCCTTTCTCCATTCCCGGTAATAGACACATCTTATGGACTCAGCCTACCCTTCCTCGCCCGCCCCTTCGCCAGCGCTGCAGAAAGTTGCGGCGGAAGCGGCGGCCCGCCAGAAAAAGACCTCAGGGCATTCGTCCCGTCGTCTTCTGCCCCTCCGTGTCGGAACCCGAGGCTCCCCCCTCGCGCTGGTCCAGACCCGTGCCTTCCTGACTATGCTCACACGCTTCTGCCCCGTGCTGCGGGATATGGGTGCGTTTCAGGAGCATCAGATCAACACCACGGGTGATCAGGTGCAGAACAGGCGGCTGGCCGAAATTGGCGGCAAGGGCCTGTTTGCCAAGGAAATTCACGAGGCCCTGTCTGATGGCCGCATTGATTTTGCCGTCCATAGCCTCAAAGACCTTGAAACCACATTGCCGCCCGGCCTCGTGCTGGCCTGCACGCTGCGGCGGGAAGATGCGCGGGATGCGCTGATCCTTGGCCCCAACCTTGCCCCGACTGACCCGGATGATCCGTATTCCGCTCTGCCACAGGGTGCGATGGTAGGCTGTGCGTCTGTCCGCCGTCAGGCTCAGATGTTGCATCTGCGGCCTGACCTGCAATTCGGTCTGCTGCGTGGCAATGTGCAAACCCGACTCGATAAGCTGGCGAGCCGCCAGTGTGACGCCACGCTGCTGGCTTTGGCGGGTCTGCGGCGTCTGGGCATGGCGGAACGTGCGTCTCTGGTGCTGTCCCCCACAATCATGGTCCCGGCTGCCGGGCAGGGCATTGTGGGCGTGACGGTGCGTGAAGACGATATTGAACTGCGTGAACTGCTGGCCGCCATTGAGGATTATGAAGCCCGGGCTGTAGCGACGGCGGAACGTGCGCTTCTGGCGGAACTGGACGGCTCCTGCCACACGCCAATCGGCGGCTATGCGCAGCTGATTCCTGTTGTGGCGGGTGAAGAGCCTAAGCTCCACCTGACCGGCCTTGTGGCGCGGGAAGACGGGTCCTTCCTGCTGAAGCGCACCATCAGCGGTGCGCCGGAAGATGCAGCGCGTCTGGGTCGGGAACTGGGCGAAGGCCTGCGGACCGATAGCCCGTCCGACATTTTTGAAGAGAAATAAGGCCGCCTGATGCCAGCCCCCGGTACCAGCCCCGGCGTGCTGGTTACGCGGCCTGAGCCGGGGCTATCTGAAACACTGGCTGCCGTTTCTGCTGCGGGGTGGGTGCCTTATGCTTCCCCGGCGCTGCTGATTACCCCCCACAGGCTTCAGGCATCCTCTTTGCAGTTTGCTGCGTGTGTGCTGACCAGTGGACAGGCCGTGCAGGCCGCGCAGGCTGCGTTACCCCCCACATGCCCAGTTTACGCCGTAGGAGACCGCACAGCGCAGCGCGCCCGTGTTGCGGGGTTTCATGCTGTGCACAGCGCACAGGGCGATGCTGAGGCACTGGCGGCACTGATTGCCAGCAGGCAGGCACAAGCCGCCGGGCCTCTTTTACTGCTTTCCGGTGCGCGGCAGGGCATGGCTCTGGTGGAGCAGTTGCGGCAGATAGGCTTTCGGGTTGTGCGGCGCGTGGCCTACACGGCACAGCCAGTCAGCCAGATTGGTCAGGATGCACTGGCCGCCCTAGAGAATGGCCAGATCAGCTATTGCCTGTTTTTTTCCTCGGAAAGTGCTGAGAGCTGGATCTCGGCTCTGCCGGAAGTAGGGCGGACAATTGCGAGTCGAACGACAGGTATTGTTATTTCGCAGGCCGTGGCAGATGTGCTGAAAAAAGCAGGGTGGGCGCATATTGTCGTTGCTCGCAAACCTACTGCGCAGGCCATGCTGATGGCTCTGGGGCAAAGGGCTGAACCCCGGACATAAAAAAACCGGCCTCCGGGAAATCCCGAAAGCCGGTTTTTAGAAACCTTTGGTAAGGTGAGGCCCGCAACGTGTTACCGGCACAGGCCGTCAGCCTCAGGCATTCCCAGCGGTCTGCGGGAATTCCGCACGTTTGGCCTGCCACAGAGCCACAAAGTCAATCGGCTGGAGCACGATCGGCGGGAAGCCACCATCACGCGTCACATCGCTGATGATGTTGCGGGCATACGGGAAGATCAGACGCGGCACTTCAACCAGCAGCATCGGCTCAATCAGTTCCTGCGGCGGGTTGGTCAGCGTGACAACAGCTGCATAAGCCAGCTCAGCAATGAACACCGTGCGGCCAGCAGCGCCACCTTCGGTTTCCGGTGCTTCCTTGGCTTCAGTCTTGATGGCCAGCGTCACTTCATAAACAGACTGATCGTCCTGAAGGCGGTTGGCCTGAACATCAATGTTCACGGCAATATTGGGCTGAGAGCGCAGTGTAGCAAAGATTTCTGCGCCGCCGGGCACTTCAAAGGACAGATCCCGCGTGTACTGCAGGTTAATTGCAAGAGGAAGGGCGGGGGGAGCAGGCTGTTCAGATTCAGACATGGAAAAATAAGCTTTCTTAATCAGGTCACACTGAGGCCTTTAGCGGTAGCATGCTGATCTTGCTTCGCCAACCGTCAGAATGAGACAGAAAAAATTAAAAGGTTTTTCATGGATAGGCCTGGTTTTCAGGCGTGTAGAGGCTGCCAGTCTCCGTTTTCCAGGCTTTCACCACACAGGCCCAGCAGGAACCACCAGTGAGACACCACAAGGGTTTCTCCCGCATCAGGCTGCTGCGCCATAAAGGCGCGGAAGCGCTGCACGCGGTCCTGCAACATGGCGTCACTCTCCGGGGCGGCGGACCACCAGACATCTTCCAGCGCATCAAAATTCAGGTGTGGCCAGCTTTCACATAAGGTGGACGCGGTTGAGCCTTCATCACAGGAATACATATTGCGCTCCCGCACCAGCGGGGTGATTTCCGGCGTAATGTTCAGGGCGCGGGCAATGGGGGTGGCTGTCTCCAGCGCGCGGGTAAAGGGTGAGACCAGAATACGGGTAATGCCGGTCCCCGCCAGATCCTGCACAAGGCGCTGCGCATGGACACGGCCCCGGGTGGACAGAGGGGGGTCTGACAGACCGGGGTCACGCCCTGTGGCAGTGTACAGCCGGTTGAATTCGCTTTCGCAGTGCCGCAAAATAATCATGATCCAGCACTTAGGAACAGCCGCTGGCGTTCCGCAAGGGGCAGAGAGCTTGCGTGTGCGCATTGTATCAGGCGGGGGGCTTGTCTATGTATAAAAAGAGGTCTCCTGAACGATAGGGCCGCGCCTGAAGCCCGGGCTGGTCGAACATGGACGTGTGACAGATGGATTTTTCTTTCGGCCATTTTCCGGTCGATCTGATTCTTTTCGCTCTTGTGGCGGCTTTTCTGGCTCTGCGTCTGCGCAGTGTGCTGGGTAAACGGGTTGGCATTCAGCCTGCGCCCATGCCTGTGCCGCTGCGGCCAGAAGCCGCGGGAAAAGTGATAGATGGCAAGGCGGAACAGGTTGAGGCCGCCACATATGACATTCCTGCGCAGAACACCCGTGTGGGCCAGTTGCTGGCTGACGCACAGGCGCAGGAATCCGGTTTTACACCGCAGCGGTTTCTGTCCGGTGCGCAGGCAACCTTCCAGCAGGTAGTGAAAGCCTTTGCTGAAGGGGACCGTGCAACCCTGAAAAACCGCCTGACACCGGCTGTTTATACCTCTTTTGATGCTGCCATTGCCGCGCGTGAAGCTGCAGGTGAAAAACAGCGCAGTGAAATCCGCGCGATTCGGTCTCTGGCGATTGAGGATGTGCGTCTGGTGCGGCTGGATGTGGGCACTGGTGCCTCCATTGATGTGCGTATTGTGTCTGATCAGATCAGCCTGCTGACGGATGCACAGGGCCAGCCCGTTACAGGGACTGATGCTGTAACCGAATTTTCTGATCTGTGGACGTTTGAGCACCTGCTGGGTGTTAACGGCAGCAGCTGGCGTCTGGCTTCGGCGCGGAGTGCGTGAAGGCACGGTCCGGGGCTGAACCTAAGCCGCCTGCGCGTTCGCAGCGGTATAAGGTTGGCCAGCAGCAGATTATCCGTGGGGACTGCCAGCGCGCGCTGCGGCGCATGTCGGCAGAGTCCGTGGATGTTATCATCACCTCACCCCCTTATAATATTGGCCTGTCCTACCGGAGCTATCCGGACAGGAAGGAAGAGGAAGAGTATCTGGACTGGATGCTCGAGGTGGCGCGTGGTTTGCGCCGGGTGCTGCGGTCTGATGGCTCGTTTTTCCTGAATATTTCAGGGTCCTCTGCCCAGCCGTGGCTACCGTTTGAACTGGCAGTCCGGCTGCGGGGTTTGTTCGTGCTGCAAAACCATATTTCGTGGGTGAAATCCATTTCTGTGGGTGATGACAGTTTTGGCCATTTCAAACCCATGAACAGCCAGCGCTTCCTGCACCGGGGGCATGAGCATCTGTTTCATTTTACCCTTGCGGGGGACGTGAAGCTAGATCGGTTAAATGCCGGTGTGCCGTACAAGGACAAGACCAATATTGCCCGCCGTGGGCATGCGCAGGACCGGCGCTGCCGGGGCGATGCGTGGTTTATTCCGTATGAAACCGTGCGGGACCGGAAACAAAAGTTCGATCATCCAGGCACTTTTCCCGTGGCTCTGCCGGAGCAGTGCCTGCTGCTGCACGGGCAGGAGGAAGCGCAGGTGCTGGACCCGTTTATGGGAACGGGTACAACGCTTTTAGCCGCACAGCGTATGGGATGTTTCGGGGTAGGAATTGAAATTGACCCGGAGTATGTCGCCATCGCGCGGCAGCGTCTGGAAGAGGATATGAAGGCCTCAGAAGACTGACGATAGACTGATAATCGAATGTTTGAATGATTTTTATGAAAATAATCGTTTTGACATTTTGATATGTATCAAACACAACCCTGATAACAGAGAATAGAAGCTATGCAGTGTTTCTAAAAATTCAGGAGTTGTGGTGTTGCGCAGATTAATAGCCTCGTTAGTGGGAGTGGGTGTTCTGGCTTATGGCGGAACAATTGCTTTCCTTACCCATTTTGACCATGCAACCGCCCCCGAATTACCTGCTGCTTCACCCACGTTAAAAGATCCTGTGGCTCTTGCGGCTTTTAATGCTGTGCGTGAAGCCCGGTGTGATTACTGTCACGCCACAGGCCGTGACCTGCCGTTCTATTTCAAGCTGCCGATTGCTAATCAGCTGATGGCAAAAGACCTGCATGAAGGTCTGCGCCATTTCCGGATTGAGCCGGTTCTGGAAGCCTTCAATGAAGGGAAGGCGCCCACGGAAGAACAGCTCTCCCGTATTGAAGAAGTCATTACGCAAAACCGTATGCCCCCCAGCATGTATCTGCTCATGCACTGGCATGCGCATCTGTCTGATGGGGAACGTCAGGCTGTGCTAAAGTGGGTGGAAGACACCCGCCGTAAAAACTATGCTAACACGGGCGCTGCCGCCCAGTTTGCTGGTGAGCCTGTGCGCCCCGTGCCGGAAAGCGTGCCTGTTGATGCCGCCAAGGTGGCACTGGGCCGCAAGCTGTTCTTTGACAAAGGCCTGTCCGGGGACGGCACGCTGAACTGCGCAAGCTGCCATGACCTGAACCACGGTGGTGTGGACCATTTAGTGACGGCTACAGGGATCGGTGGCCAGAAAGGCCCCATCAACGTGCCGACGGTCTATGATGCGTATTTCAAGATTGCCCAGTTCTGGAACGGTCGTGCGGATGATCTGGCGGCGCAGGCTGCTGGCCCCGTGATGAACCCGCTTGAAATGGGCTCACATGACTGGCCAACTGTTGCGCAGAAACTGGGTGCCAACCCGGAATATGCCCCCATGTTCCAGACAGCCTTCGGCCCGGATGCAGCGGTGGACCAGAACACCATCACCACAGCCATTGCCGAGTTTGAGAAAACGCTGATCACGCCGGACAGCCCGTTTGATGATTACCTCAAAGGGAATGCCAGTGCGCTGAGTGAGCAGGCCAAGCGTGGCTATGACAAGTTCAAGAGCATTGGCTGCTCCGGCTGCCATAGCGGTATTGCTCTGGGCGGTGATGCGTATGAACCGATGGGTCTGGAAGCGGACTACTTCAAAGACCGTGGTGGCAAGGTAACCGCTGCTGATGAAGGCCGTTACGATGTGACGCACAAGGAAGAAGACCGCTTCCGGTTTGTGGTGCCCACGCTGCGTAACATTGACCAGACAGCCCCGTATTTCCACGATGGCAGCGCGAAGACGCTGGAAGACGCTGTGCGGAAAATGGCGAAATACCAGACGCCGGACAGTGCTATTTCTGATCAGGACGTGAGCGACATTGTTGCATTCCTCAAAAGCCTGACTGGGAAGTATGAAGGCCACTCTCTGGCCGAGATGGGGCAGCCTGCTGCATCCCAGTAATGCGTAAGAAAAGAGAGGGATGAGCGAGATAAACACGCTGATCTCTTGAAAGACGGCCCCTCAGCAGGTGATAAGCTTGCAGAGGGGCCGTCTTTTGTTTGTACAAAGCAACGGTCAGAAAAAAGAAAGGGAAGCCAGTGGTCAGGCGGCGTCATCTCCGTGAAGAAGAAAAGGCGCTGTGGTCCATGGTGATACAGGACGTAGCACCCTTGCATGTGCCGCGTCGCAGGCAATCCTCTGACGAGGTTGCTAAAGCCGATGAGGCTGCCTTAGCTGAGGAGGCAAAAGGCAAGCGTCTGACCGCTATCGCGCAGAAAAAGCCGCCACGGCATAAAAGGCGTTTGCCTACGGTGGATATTCCACTGTTTGTGCCAGCCGCCCCAATGGTACGGGTGCAGAAGGCTGTGCATCCAGCTGAGGAAATCGGGCGTCGCTTTCCCGGCCTTGATAATTACAGCTGGCGCACGTTTACCGATGGCAAGATGAAGGTCGAGCGGCGGCTTGATCTGCACGGTCTGGTCGCGCAGGACGCCTTCCGTCGGCTGATGGAATTTATGGATGTGGCTTACCGCTGCGGCTTACGCTGCGTGGAAGTGGTGACAGGCCTTGGCACCGGGCATGAAGGCGGCATCCTGCGGCGTGAATTGCCGCACTGGCTTGGGCGGTCAGATTTGCGACATCGCATTTTAGGCGTGACCTATCCCCATGCCGGCAACAAAGGCTCAGTTCGTATTCTGCTGCGCCGCCGCCGGGGGTAAGGGCTTGCTGCTGGACGCATCGCGCCAGTGCGGAATATTCACGGCCAGCCAGCGCCTGAGGGCGAGAATACGGTCTAGGTCCGGCATCATATCCGCATAGAGTGCGGCACAAGGCAGGCCAGCTGTCAGCGTCTGATTTTGCTCGTGCGCATGGGCGCGTAAAACCTGCTCGCTGGCGACAGCCTGTGCAGCATGCCGGAACCGCGCCACCACATCTGGCGGGGTCAGGATGGGCAGCATCAGCCCGGCTTTCAAACTGGCTGAGGCCGCCGTTGTTTTCCAGACCTCATAAAGCAGGCCGGAGGGCAGGTGCTTTCTTTCCTGTTTGAAAATGGTCGTGAAATCAGGGGGTAACCGCAGGCGCGGGGCGGCTGATGTTGGCAGGACGTTGGAGAACAGTGGCAGACTGTCCTGCTCTTCCTCCTGAAGGGAGGCCATCCGCTCTTCATAGTTTTCGTCAAATGGCAGCTGGATCACGTCCACATCGCCCGCTTTCAGGGCGGCAAGGGCGGCATCGGGCGTGCCGTAACCGGAAACTGGCAACGGGTGCATGCCAAGCAGGTCCAGCGCCACAAGGGTAGGGAGTTCCGGCCCGGAGAGCGTGGAAACAGCCACGCGCAGGGGGCGACCATGCAAAATGCTGGCAAAGGTGCGGTGCAGGCTCACTCTGCCAACCGCTACAGTGGGCTGGCGGCTCATGAAAATGGGCAGCCAGCGCTGGGCATCATAATGCACGCGGGAATCACCCGTAAGGGCGGCAAGCAGCCCGGAGCCAGGCACAATCAGCCCGGTGGGCGGGGTGGCTTGTTCCTGCTGGATATCAAACAGATTGCCACCCGTGACGCCATCCCAGCCCGTTGTCAGGCGGAGGGGGAACGGGTCCGCATAATGCAGTTCTTCCGCAAGGGCCGGTGCCAGAAGGGCGGCCCACTGGCCGCACAGGCTTTCAGATGTGCCAGCAACAATCAGCGGAGCCAGAGGCTGCGGATTGAGTGCGACGGCAGCGCGCACAGAAGGGGAGGCTGCAAGGCACAAGGCAGCCCCACCCAGAAAGCCACCCAGTAACTGGCGGCGGGATAAGAGGCTCGCAGAATGGGAATGATCTGGCTGATCAGTGCGCGGCAAGTGCAAAAATCTCCCTGTCGTCGTGTCGGTCTGAGCGTCCTTGAGACTGCGATTCTGGCAAGCTCAGGGAGCGAGGTCTTGCCAGTCCCGCTGAACCGCACCAGCGCTCTGCGGCAAAATTATGGTCGTTCTCTCAAGGCCACTTCACTTCGGGCGGCAGGCTCATCAGAATAGCTTCCGTATGTCCGCCGGTTTTCAGGCCAAACAGCGTACCACGATCATGCAGCAGATTAAATTCCACATAGCGGCCACGGCGAATAAGCTGTGCCTCGCGCTGTTCCGGCGTCCACGATTCCATCATCCGGCTCCGGATAATATCCGGGTAGGTTTCCAGAAAAGCGAGGCCGACATCTTTGGTGAAGGCGAAGTCCTGCGCCGTATCGCCGCTATCCAGCCGGTCATAAAAAATGCCGCCCAGACCACGTGGCTCGTTGCGGTGCGGTAGGTGGAAATACTTGTCACACCAGGCTTTGAAGCGCGGATAATATTCGGGGTTATGGCGGGCGCAGGCCTGTTCAAACCCGGCATGGAAGCGCGCGCCATCATCAATCGCGTCAGCACTTTCAGGGAACATGGGGGTAATGTCCCCCCCACCGCCAAACCAGCCCTGCCGGGTGATGATCATGCGGGTATTGAAATGCGCGGCCGGCACCAGCGGGCTGCACATATGCGCCACAAGGCTGATACCGGTTGCAAAAAAGCGGGGGTCTTCTTCCGTGCCGGGAATGGTGGCGGCAAATTCAGGGGAGAACGTGCCTTCCACAGTGGAGACATTCACCCCCACTTTTTCAAAAACACGGCCCCGCATCAGGCTCATCACGCCACCGCCACCGGGGGTGCCATCCTGATTCTGGCGGTTCCAGATTTTCCTCTCAAACTGCCCTGTAGCCTCATGGCCGGGCAGGATGGGCGTGTTCTGCTGCACGGCGTCCTGTTCGATCTGCTCGAACGCTGCGCAAATTCTGTCACGCAAAGTTTCAAACCAGGCCTGAGCTTCAGCTTTCAGGGCAGTATGGGCGGGCACAGAATACGCTTTGGTAGGAATCATAGCCGGATCTTTTTTCCTCTCACGCTCAGGCGGACGCTCACCCGAGCCTGCTAAAGGCTTCAGAGGTGCGCCTTCCTGGCGATCATTGCAAGATCATGCCGTTCATCGTTAAACACGACAATACTCTTCTGTACGGTGTTCAGGATGCCGTGGTCTGACGAGTGGTGAGGGGGAGCGGATGGCAGGCACACCATCTTGTCAGGAACAGGTTTGTCAGGACCCGGCGCAGCCTGCGCCGGAACAGTCGGGCGCACTTACAAAAGCCCCTGCGGCACAAACGCAGGATGCTCTGGCTTTTGTGCGCGGCTATATGGCGTTCCTCCTGCCACGAGACCTGAATCTGCTGTGGACCATTGGCGCGATGCTGATGGCTGTTCTGGTGCTGATGCTGCTCAGCGGCCTGACTCTGGCGCTGACCTATACCCCCGATGCATCACTGGCTTTCAGTTCTGTGGAGGCTCTGGAACGGCGCGCGCCTTCAGGCTGGCTTCTGCGCAGCCTGCACATGACGGGGGCCACGTTCTTTATGGCGGCCCTGTATCTGCATGTGTTCAGGGGGCTGTGTTACGGGTCATACCGTGCGCCACGGCAGGGTTTGTGGCGTGTTGGCACTGTTTTGCTGGTTCTGGTGATGGTCACGGCGTTTGCGGGTTATGTGCTGCCGTGGGGCCAGATGTCCTATTGGGGAGCGGACGTTGCCAGTAAGGCCGTAGGCGCGATCCCGCTGGTAGGAAACACGCTGGAACGGGTTTTTCTGGGGGGTGACGCACCCGGCACGGCTACGTTGCATCGGATGTTTGTGCTGCATTTTACGCTGGCGTTTACCATTGTGGGCATGGTGGCCCTGCATGTGGCTGTTCTGCATGCCAAAGGCAGCACCAGCCCGTCTGGTCTGGCAGGGCAGAGCCGGGCACGGATGCTGCCGTTTCATCCCTATTTTACCATTAAGGATGGTCTGGGCGTGGTGATGCTAGCCATTTTATTCATGCTGGTTATGTGCTTCTGGCCGGGGCTGGTGACTGAGGTGGAAAATTATCGCCCGGCCAACCCGCTGCATACGCCTGCAAATATCGAACCTGAATGGTACTTCCTTCCGTTTTACGGCATGTTGCAGGCCGTGCCGTCCAAGTTTGGCGGGTTGCTGGTGTCAGGCGGGGCGGTGGCTATCCTGTTTTTCGTGCCGTTGCTGGACCGGGGGACCTCGGCCACGTTTGCTGCTGGCCGGTGGGGCGGGCTGCGTTGGCTGCCGCGTGTGGCGCTGATGGTTCTGGTGTTTTCCTTCGTGCTGACAGGGCTTGCCGGGCGAAACCATGTGCAGGGTATCTGGTTGCTGGTCGGGCGTCTGGCAACGCTGGGGTATTACCTCTACTTCCTCGGCTTCCTGCCATTTTACAGTCGGCTGGCGCGTAAGGAGGCGCGGTCTTGACCGCGCGGACGGCATTCTCTCTGTGCGTCCTTACCGGAAGGCTGGCAGCAGCGGTTCTGATGCTGCCTGTGCTGGCAGGGCAGGGCGTGTTGGCGGGATATGCACACGCTGAGCCTCCTCCGGGTGCCCCGGCTCATGCTCCTGCGCAAAACTGGTCTTTCAATGGCCCTCTGGGGCATTTTGATCTGGCCGCTGTGCAGCGGGGCTATGCCGTGTTTGCCGGTGTTTGCGCCTCTTGCCACAGTTTGACGCAGGTGCAGTTTTCCGACCTTGGCGGTATGGGCCTGACCCCGGAGCAGGTGGCGGTCCTTGCTGCCTCCTGGCAGGTTGCGGCGGGCCGTGATGCAGAAGGTCACCTCACACACCGGAAAGCTCTGCCGGATGATGCGCTGCCCAAGCCCTATGCCGGGCCGGATGCCGCACGGGCCGCTAACCGTGGCGCAGTGCCGCCGGACCTGTCCCGCATTACGCAGGTTTATCCTGGCGGGGCGGACCGTGTGTATGCGCTGCTGACGGGCTATGCGCCCGCAACGCCTCACGCAGGGGTCGCGCAGCCTGAAGCGGGTTTTGCCAACCCCTATGCCATTGGGCACCGCACGGCCATGCCGCCGCCTTTGCGGGATAATGCCGTGGCCTATGCTGACGGCACCCAGCCCACTGCACAGCAGGAAGCGCGGGATGTCACAACCTTTCTGGCGTGGATTTCCAGCCCGCATGCGGATGACAAACGCAGGCTGGGGGTTGGGGTTGTGCTGTATCTGTGTTTTCTCGCCTGTCTTCTTGTCATCCTGAAACGGAGAATCTGGTCTCATGTCGAAAAATGAAGTTGTGGAACCCATCATTGGTCTTATTGGCGGGTCTGGCCTGTATGATATTGAGGGGCTGGAAGACAAGGAATGGCGGACCGTTGAAACCCCGTGGGGTCTGCCGTCTGATCAACTTCTGTTCGGAAAACTGGATGGTGTGCGCTGCGTTTTTCTGCCGCGCCATGGCCGTGGTCACCCCATCCCGCCAACCCGCCTGAACTACCGTGCCAATATTGCGGCAATGAAGATGTCCGGGGTGACGGATATTGTCTCCCTCTCAGCTGTGGGGTCTTTAAAAGAAGAGCTCCCGCCAGGGCATTTTGTTATTGTTGATCAGTTTATTGACCGCACCATCTGGCGGGAAAAAAGCTTTTTTGACACAGGCTGTGTTGCCCATATCTCCATGGCGGACCCGCTTTGTGCCCGTATTGGCGATGTGCTGGAAGCCCAGACCAAAACGCTGGGCATTGAGGCCACGCGTGGCGGCACTTATCTGGTGATGGAAGGCCCGCAGTTTTCCACCCGTGCAGAAAGCGAGCTGTATCGGAGCTGGGGCTGCTCCGTTATTGGCATGACCAATATGCCCGAAGCGACTTTGGCGCGTGAAGCCGAGATTTGTTACGCCACCGTTGCCATGGTGACGGATTATGATTGCTGGCACACCGAGCATGATAACGTGACGGTGGAAGGCGTGGTGAAAACCATGCAGGGCAACTCTGCTAAAGCCAAGGCACTGGTGAAAGCGGTGATTCCCGCCCTTGGCCAGCGACGTGAATTGTGTTTTGCAGGATGTGACAGAGCGCTGGAATATGCCCTGATTACAGCCCCGGAAGCGCGGGATCCTGCGTTGCTCAGCAAGTTGAAGGCTATAGCCGGGCGCGTGCTGTAAGGCTGGTAAGCCGTCAGGCTCTCTTGCACGTCTGGGCAAAACGGGCGAATGCTAGCCAAAAGAATGGAATGGCTTTGCTCCCGTGACGATTACTGACCACCTTCGCTTTTCTACCCGCCCGCTGGCTCTTGTAACGGGGGCCGCGGGTGGCATTGGTGTGCCACTTGTCAGCCGCCTGGTTGCGGCGGGCTACCATGTTCTGGCTCTCAGTCGGAGCGGGAACGAGGGTGAGCAGGCGTTTGTGACGCCCCTTGCGTGTGATCTGACTAAGCCTGAACAGATTGAACAGGTTGTGGCGCAGGTTGGCGCGCTGGGTCGCCCCGTGCAGGCGCTGGTCCATTGCGCTGGCGTGATTGTACCGCAGCGTATGGGGGGCGGGGATACCGCCTCTGTTGCAAGCCAGCTTGCCGTTAATCTTGAAGCCCCCATTCTGCTGACCATGAAGCTGCTGCCGCATATCCCATCTGGTGGGCATGTGGTTTTCATCAACTCCATGGCAGCACTGGTGCCTCTGGAGGGCAGCAGCATCTATACGGCCAGCAAGTTCGGGCTGCGTGGGTTTGCGCTTTCTCTGGCGCAGGATGTGCGGAAATGCGGCATTCATGTCTCGTCCGTATTTCCGGGCGCTGTCGATACCCCCATGCTCAAGCGCGAGATTGATAACGGCGGCTCCCCCCTGAATTTTGTAACGGCTCCGGCCACAGCAGATGGGATTGCCGCTATTGTGATGGGCCTGCTGCGACGCCCGCGTGCGGAAGTCTTCTGCCCCAGCTCAGACGGTATTCTGGCCCAGCTTATGCTGATGATGCCCCGCGTCTGGCGCCTGATCCTGCCGATCCTGCTTAAAAAAGGCCGCAAGGGCCTGCGGAAGTATCTGGATGGGCAGACGAAGCGCTGAGGTCTTCGGGATGTTTGTAAGTGCCTGATGAGGCGGAGAATGCTTGTGTAAGCCATCGCCTTTGTCGTGGATGATCCAACAGTATTGACTGGCATCAGCGCAAACACAGGCACCATAACGGTATAGTCTGCTTCATTATGGCGGACTTATATTTTCCGTATACAAAATTTGCTGCAAGATAAAATTTGCAGACAAGCACAGTACATATTCGATCTGTGCTAATTCAGTATTTGTGATTTTTATATTTGGGAAAATGGTGGAGGAGGTTGGATTCGAACCAACGTAGGCGTACACCAGCGGATTTACAGTCCGCCCCCTTTAGCCACTCGGGCACTCCTCCGGGGTTGTTGAGGGAGGAATTAGAGGTCACGCGGCCCGTTGTCAACACTCTGTTTTCATTCTGTTTACCCTATGAGGGAAAAAACTTTACGGCAGGTGGGTGGACAGCGCCGCCGCTTGTCGTGAAAGGTGCGGCACAGCAGCTTTTTTGAGCAGGAGAGTAATTCTTGAGCAAACATGTGACGGCCAGACGCCACACCCCGCGCTCATTGGCGGCACTGGAAGCCCCAATAGTCGCGCTGACGGCCTATACCACCCCCATGGCCCGCCTGATGGACCCGCATTGTGACCTTCTGCTGGTAGGAGATTCTCTGGGGATGGTGGTTTATGGCATGGACTCCACTCTGGCTGTCACGCCCGAGATGATGATTGCCCACGGGCAGGCTGTGGTGCGCGGCAGCCAGCGTGCTTGTGTGGCGATTGACCTGCCGTTTGGCAGCTATCAGCAAAGCCCGCAGCAGGCGTTTGCTGTATCAGCTGAAATCATGGCGAAGACGGGGGCAGGCTGCGTAAAGCTGGAAGGTGGCGTGGAAATGGCCGAAACCGTTCAGTTTCTCACCCAGCGCGGTATTCCGGTTATCGGGCATATCGGGTTGAAGCCGCAGGCTGTGCATACACACGGCGGGTTCCGCACGGTGGGGCGTGGCAGTGAGGCGGATCTGGTTATGCAGGATGCAAAAGCCATTGAAGCCGCAGGCGCTTTTTCCATTGTGATTGAAAGCACCATGGAGCCACTGGCCCGTGAGATTACGGAAAATCTTGCTATACCGACCATCGGGATTGGGGCGTCTCCGGCCTGTGGTGGTCAGATTCTGGTGGCGGAAGATATGCTGGGGCTTTTCCCTGATTTTACCCCGCGTTTTGTCAAACGCTTTGCAGCCCTTGGTGAGCAGGTAGACAAAGCCGTCGCAGAGTATGCTGAGGCTGTGCGGAACCGGAGTTTCCCCGGTCCGGACCAGTGCGTCGGGATGCCTAAAAAAGACACCTGAAAAAAATCCTTCAGGCATCACAGTATTTTACAGAACTATATGGTGTGGGGGGTAAAGCATCCCCCTGACTGTGTCCGCCCAAAACCGGGCGGACACAGTTCGCTGTTCAGAAGGCTTTTTACTGGTAACGGTTCAGCCACCAGCCATAGGGCGGGGGCAGCACGCCAGCAGGCTGATTTTTATGCACAGCGCGAGCCGCAGCGTAGGGCCAGTGCGGGTCAGCCAGCAGGGGGCGGCCAAGAGAAACTGTATCCAGCGTGCCGGTGCGGATCAGCGCATCAGCCTGTCGGCCTTCGCTAATGTACCAGGAGGTAGACACGGGCAGCCCGGTTTCCTGCTTTATCTGGTGTGCATACGGCGCCATGAAGGCTGCACCCCAGGGGATTTCCGCATTTGGTGTGCAGAAGCCAATGCTGACATCCAGAAAATCCAGACCGGACGCTTTAAGTTTTTTAAGAAGTGCGACGGAGTCACGCAGGTTTTCGTCGTCATGGCCGTCAAACTCAATCACGCCAAAACGAATGGTTAGTGGGAGGTTTTCCGGCCAGACTGCCCGCACAGCTTCCAGCGTTTCCACCAGAAAACGACCACGGTTTTCAGCTGACCCGCCATACTGGTCCGTGCGCTTATTGGCATCCGGGGAAAAGAAGCTCTGGGCCAGGTAGCCATGCGCAAAATGCAGCATCAGCCACTGGAAACCAGCATCCCGTGCGCGTTCAACGGCTTTAACAAAGTCGGCTTTCACCTTGGCAATGTCATCGAGTGTCATTTCCGTCGGTGTGCGGGGCAGATTGGCACCAAACGGAATGGCGGAGGGGCCAACAGGCTGCCAGCCGCGTGGGTCACCTTCGGGAATGTGGTCATCTCCTTCCCAAGGCAGATTGGCGCTGGCTTTGCGGCCTGCATGTGCAATCTGAATACCCGGCACAGCGCCCGCCTTGCGGATGGACTCCACAATCGGGGCAAAAGCTTCAGCCTGTTCATCATTCCACAGGCCAAGGCAGCCGGGGGTGATGCGTGCTTCGGGGGAAACGCCAGTGGCTTCCACCACCACCAGACCAGAGCCACCACGGGCAAGGCCTGCGTAATGCACATGGTGCCAGTCATTCGGCACACCGTCCTGCGCCATGTACTGGCACATGGGGGCAACGGTAATACGGTTGCGCAGTGTGATATCTTTTAGGGTATAGGGGTCAAAGAGAGTTGGCATGGATGGGGCCCTTTTTTCAAAATGAAACAGGTGAGCGAATAGTTCGATGATAGTCGAACTATAATCTTACGCAAGGGCCAAAAGGTAGAGAAGACGCATGAAGCAGTATGAGCATCCCCCGGCAGAGGCGTTTCAGTTAACGGCCATCCTGCATGCGCTGTCTGACCCGTATCGGCTTTCTATTGTGCAGAAACTCTCAGTTTTGCAGCCGCAACCCTGCGCGCCATTGCAGGGTGACAGGCCAAAATCCTCAGTCTCGCACCACTTTAGCGTGCTGCGCAAAGCGGGCCTTGTGCGGACGCTGGTGGTTGGGGTGACCCATATGAACAGCCTGCGGAATGCGGAACTGGATGCACGCTTTCCCGGCTTGCTGGATACCATTCTGGATGCCGCAGCACGGAATGAGGATGTGCCCGCACAGAAGTAACGGTTCATCACATAGCCCGTCCCTATAATGAGGAGTGATGTAGTAGCAGGAAAAAGCAGCCTGTTTCGGCGCGTTCTGACGCGAAGAAGCGTTAAGGCGGGTCTTCCGATGTGCCGCTGAGACTATTCAGAAGAGGTACGGCCTGACCGCCTGCGTGGCCATTGCTCGCCAGAACCTGCACACCTAATACATGCCAGCCTGATGCATCCTGATACAGCAGGGGCGCGCCACTGCTGCCATGAGTGCCCGCGCAGTCATGCGAGAGAAGAATGTTGCCGCCCATGTCTCGTGTCAGGCCGGTCATATGGCAATGCAAATCTGCCGTAATAATATCCGGCATGTTCTGCTCGTAGCCACCCAGCACCACTGACATGCCGGGTTTAATGTCTTCAGGTTTGGTGGTGACGTGAAAAACTTCATCCGGTCGCGCCACCGGGTGGTCCAGCACAAGTGTGGCATGGTCCAGTCCCGCACTCTGGCTTTCCTGATTGGGTGTGTAGCCGGGGGGCACAATAAAGCGAATTACCCGGGCATGCGCAGTAAAGGTCTCACCACTATACGCGCGCAGAAAATGCACGCTGGTGGGCTGAATAAAATGCTGGGGCTGTGTCAGCCAGAGGCAATGCGCTGCGGTTTCAACCAGCACAGGGCTGATCAGAAAGCCGGTGCAGCGTGAGCCAAGTTCCGTTTGCACACGCCCAATGGCGGACCACGGCGGGTGTGTGGTGGACACGCGCTGCCTGGGGTCCGCAAACGGTGTGACCCCAGCTAGATGTGTGCGGTAGTCCGGCCCTGCGGCATGCGCTGGCAGCAGCAGGGCCATATTTGCCCCGGCGGTTACAGCTCCGCCAGCCACAAGCCCCGCTGTTAAAGTCCGTACCGTTAAGGAACAGGCTGCCAGCAGGGTGGAAAAAAGAGCGCGTGGTTTAGTCTGCATAACCCTGCGGGTGGTCCTTGCGCCATGCAAAGGCTGTTTCCACAATACGGTCAATATCCGTAAATTCAGGCGCCCAGCCGGTGGCGGCCATCAGGCGGGCAGGGCTTGCCACCAGGCACGGAGGGTCACCAGGGCGACGGTCACCCGCCTGCCACGGCACGTCCAGCCCGGTCACACGGGCGACGCTTTCAATAATTTCACGGTTGGAATTTCCGCGCCCGGTGCCAACGTTAAACGTGACGCTCTTCTCGTTCAGCAGGGGCAGAACGGCCAGATGCGCCCGTGCCAGATCTGTCACATGCACATAATCGCGGACGCAGGTGCCATCTGCCGTGGGGTAGTCCTGCCCGAACAGGGTCAGAGCCGGGCGGCGCTTCAGCGCAGCGTCAATCACCAGCGGGATCAGATGTGTTTCCGGGCGATGGTCTTCACCCGCACGGCCTGCTGCGTCAGCTCCAGCGGCATTAAAGTAGCGCAGGCATGCACTTTTCAGCCCATGAATGCGGTCGGCCCAGTATAGGGCGCGTTCCACCATGTATTTGCTCTCACCATACGGGGAGCCGGGGTCAACCGGTGTGTCTTCGCTGATCGGTGCGTCGCCAGCGGACCCGAACAGAGCCGCTGTGGAGGAGAAGACAAATCGCTTCACGCCGTGGCGCACACAGGCATCAATCAGCCCAAAGCCGATGCCCGCATTAGCGGACATATACAGCATGGGGTCCTGCATGCTCTCACCCACCAGAGAAAGGGCAGCAAAATGCAGCACGCCGTCCCACGGGCCGTCAGCCAGAACGCGGTTCAGGCAGTCCAGATCGGCCAGATCACCGTGGATAAAGGTTGCCCCCTCCGGCACGGCAGAGCGATGGCCCGTGCGCAGGCTGTCAAACACCACAACGTCATGCCCGTCATCAAGGAGGGCAAGAACAACGTGGCTACCGACATATCCGGCGCCACCAGTAACAAGAAAACGAGCCATAAGAAGCAGATACTCATGAGTAAAAGATGAAGAAGACCCTAAGGCTTTTAAGCCGGGAGGCGCAAGGCTGAGGCGCCATTTTCCGGCATCAGAAGGGCTTCAGCAGGCGGTCCAGATAGTCCAGCTCCTGCTGGGGGCGGGTGCGGTCAGAATCCCGGCGGCGCAGTTCCTGCTCAATTTCGCGGGCGCGCTGGCGGGCAACATTATCGGGGATATGCGTTCCGTCATCCGGGGCCTGATCCCCGCCTTCGCCCATGCGGCGACCAAGCGGGTCACGCTTGCCGTGGGCTTTATCCTGACCATCGGTTTCATCAGCATCATCGGAAGGCGTTGTGCCGTCATCGCCTTCTTCCACGCTGCCCTGGCCTTGCGAGCCTTCACCCTGTCCACCGGACTGGCCGCCGCTGTTGCCGCCAAAGGCTGGCAGGAAGCTGGGAGTTGCGCTCTGGCCGTTGCCCTTCATGGCCTCCTGCATTTGCTGGCGGCCTTTGCGCAGGGCTTCCAGTGCTTTTGCTTCCGCAGTGGACGCAGCCGCATCATCCCCATCAGCCAGCGCTTTGCGTGCGTCATGCATGCTCTTTTGTGCGTCTGAAAAGGCCGGGGGTGTTTTGCCGGTCAGGTCTTTGAATTCATCTTTCAGTTCATCCAGAGCGCGGTCCAGCGCGTGCTGGGTGGCGCGTTCCGTGCGGCGGCCTGCGGCCTGCGCTTCGGCTTTGGCCGGGTCCAGGGCGGGTTGTGGCGTATCGCCAGAGGGGGTCTCCGGATGCTGAGGGGCTGCATGCGGGGCTGGCGCGCTCTGGTCTGTGCCCGGAGGCACAGGAAGGCCGAGCCTGCGCAGCAGTTCGGAGGTGGACATGGCGCCGTAATCGTTATCCCCGTCGCCATCCTCTCCGTCCGTGTCGTTCTGCTGGCGGGCCTGTGCGCGGAGCGTTTCATCCAAACGAGATTGCGCGTGATCCAGCAGGGAGGCTTCCTTGCCGGTCAGGTCACGCAGGGCTGCGGCCTGTTCACGGGCTTTATGCTGCGCCACCATCTGCTGTGCCATGGCGGCCATATCCTGCGGGGTGGCGTTGCGCATCCGCTCCGTGGCGTCTTCCATCTGTTGCAGGCGTTCCAGTGCATCGGCGGAGTGGCCATTGGCGGCATCGCGCTGCAATTGCTGCATCAGGCGAGAGAACGCTTTATCACCCGCCTTGGAAAAACCGGGCAGATCAGGAATGGCCGTGTGTTCGCGCATGGCCTGCGCGGCCAGAGCCTGCATTTTGCGGGCAATGGCGTCTTTCAGGGTTTTGAGCCGCGCCTCCAGTTCTTCCCGTGCCTGCTGGGATTGCTGGCCTTCTTCGCGCATATGGCGCAACTGCTGGGCCACGGCGGCCTGTGCGGCGCGGACATCTATGGATGCCTGCGCGCTGGCGGTATCGCCCATGCGGCGGTCTTCAATATCCAGAGCCAGATCCCACAGCAGATTTGTGGTGCTGGTGCGGGCGGTGTCTGCGTCCACTTCCCTGTTGTCCAGCATGGCAACAAGGCTGGTGAGGGTAAGGAACATTCCCGTGTTGTCATTAACCGGGCCGGGCGTTTCACCAAGGGCTGCGAGGTCCGTTGCCGTCTCGCTCCGGCTCTCACGCCCCAGTGCATAACGTTTACGCAGGTCCAGCACCGCGCGGGCCACCGGGGAGTGGAACACGCGGGCACCCAGCCTGAAGGTTGCAGGTTTGCTCTGGCCCTCATGCCCGCTGACGGACGTTGCGACCACGCTTCCTGTAACGTCTTCTCCCGCCCACGGATCTTCTGAAAGATCGGGCGTGCTGATGCCTTTGGTGGATTTGGGGTGCCCGCTGAGAGGCAGCGGCACCGTCAAAGTGCGGGCTGGTCCACGCCCCGGATGCACCAGATGCAACTGCGCGGAGACCGAGGCCAGCCCATAAGCGTGTGCGGCTTCATACGGCAGGCGGGTGCGCCAGTCTGTTTTGCCCGCGCCGGGGTTGGGGCCCCATGCGGCGGTGGGGGCGGCATCTGGCAAAACCGTAACCGGCCAGTGGGCGAGGGTGCGCCCTCGTCCAGCCACGCGGATAAGCCCGCTATGACGCAGCGTGACCTCAACTTTCCAGCTCTGATGGTCCAGCGTCTGGCGGGTTTCATCCTGCATGATCAGGCCGCCAGCACTACGCAGCACAGGGTGAGAAGACAGGCCAGTGACAATAACCGTCAGTCGTGCCCCTTCCGGCACGGAGGGCGGCGGAGCGTTTGGATTGAGAAAAACCGGGGCTTCCGGCGCGTAGGCCGGAGGCGTAATCCAGGCTTCCACATGGGCCATTGGCACATCCGGGTCATCCCGGCCCGGAATGAAGGCAGCCAGAATACGACCGGGCGCGGAAGATCCTGCCATCACGCCAGTGCCAGTCAGGGCGGCCAGCAAGGCCACACCGGCCCACCGGCGGGCAGGGCTTTTTGGTAGCAGATGTGGCCATCCGGCCCGCAAAGCGCCCAGAGACGCCAGAACACGCTGCTGATGCGCCTGCCACAACGGCTGTGGCAAACCTTTACGTGCACCGGCAGGATGATCAGTCAGGGTTGCCAGCGGGCGGTTGCGCAGGCCGGAGGCGCGTTCAATCTGGCGGTCAATAGCGTCCGCCGTGGGGGCTTTCAGGCGGGAAAGATCGTTATGCAGCCGCCAGCCACACAGGCTGAGCCACCCGGCCACCACCACAAGCCGCAACCCGTCCGGCAGATGCTGGGGCAGGCGCAAAAGCCCCGCCACGCCATAGATGCCCAGCAGTGCCAGCGTGGGCTGAAGGGCGGGCCAGAGCTGTTCGGTGCGCAGCACAAAGGCCGCGTGCTGCCGGGCGGTTCCCAGCCGGGCCGCCAGAGCCCCTCCATCTGCAGTGGAGGAGGCCAGATCCTGTTTCAGATCAGCCGAACTCATGTGGTCCCGGCAAGATGGGAGGGCACACTTTCACCCTGCCACAGGGCTTCAGGGAACTGGCGGGGGCGGATGATGTGCCATGTCCCGTTGTCCACCAGCACTTCCGCCGCCAGCGGACGGCTGTTGTAAGTGGAACTCATCACCGCCCCATAGGCCCCGGTGTCCAGAATGGCGACGCGTGCCCCGCGCGGCATGGGCGGAAGCTGGCGGTCCCGGGCAAAACTATCACCGCTTTCGCATACCGGGCCGACCACATGGGCCGGGGTGGCAGGCAGAATAGCGTCATGCGGGCTGAGCGGGACAATACCATGCCAGGCATCATACATGCTGGGGCGCAGCAGGTCATTCATTGCGGCATCCAGCACAAGGAACGGGGCGTCATTCCCACGCGCCTTGTTCAGAATAACCGTGCTGAGCAGCAGGCCGGAGGGGCCAACGGGCCAGCGGCCCGGCTCAATGGCCAGACGCACATCCAGTCCACCGAGTTCAGCTTTAATGGCTCCGGCCAGTGCTTCGGGCTGGCCTTCCGGCTCATTGCGATAGGAAATGCCAAGACCGCCACCGCAATCGACCACCTCAACCGTCTGCCCCGCAGCGCGCACGGTGCGCACGAGGTCAGCAATACGGGCATATGCAGCGCGATACGGAGTGACGGACAGGATCTGGCTGCCGATATGGGTGGAAAACCCAACCGCCCGGATGCCCGGCAGGCTGGCGGCGCGGACATAGAGTGCTGCGGCATCATCATACGGAATGCCGAATTTATTGGCGGCCAGCCCGGTGGTGATTTTGGCGTGGGTTTTGGCATCGACATCCGGGTTCACGCGCAGGGTGATGGTGGCGTTTTTACCCAGCTTGCTGGCAATGCCGGAAATAATATCCAGCTCTTCGGCGCTTTCCACATTAATCTGCCCAATGCCCAGACCAATGGCATGCTCAAGCTCAGCATCGCTTTTGCCCACACCGGAAAACACAATGTGCCGGGGCAGGATGCCTGCCTTGAGAGCACGCGCCAGCTCTCCCCCGCTGACAATATCTGCGCCAAAGCCTTCCTCGCGCAGCAGGGAAAGCACGGCCAGATGATCATTCGCTTTAACGGCGTAATGGATGGAGGCATTCAGCCCTGCATCCTGCATGGCCTGACGCATACGAAGCATACGGGCGCGCAGCGTGCCACCCCCCATCACCCAGCAGGGTGTGCCCACGTCATCTGCAATGGCGTTCAGCGCGACGCCTTCCAGCATCAGGCCGCAGAGCGGATCCATCTCCAGATACGGGCGGCTGGCCAGCAGCTCCGCTACGGAGGGGTCCGGGTCATGAAACGTCACATCATCGGCCATGGGGCGCTTAAAGCCTTGAAAAGAAAAATGCTCCGGCAACAACAGGGCAGGGCGGCGTCTGCCTGATCCGGAGCGTGTCTGTCTCTGTTATACCGCCAGCCTGACAGATTGCCAGCCTCAGTCCGGTGCCGGATAGGTCTGCGGATAAGTGATTTTATCCTGCGGCCCCGGTGCGTGAGGGGAGCCCTTCTTGCCGCAGCCGCTCAGCGGCAGGGCCAGCACAACCAGCGCCAGAAAACTGACAATCAGACGGACTTTCATGCAGGGCTTCCTTTGTTTTCAGCGCCCGGTTCAGCAGCCAGTGCGGCCAGCCATCTGCGGGCTTCACGCTGCACGTTGCTGCCAGCGGTGCCGCCCTC
>NZ_CALLXM010000252.1 GCF_937875265.1 uncultured Acetobacter sp.
ACAAATGTGCCGCGTGCCAGATCCCGGAACGCTTCGGCCTGCCTGCGTTCCATGCCGAGCAAATCTGCTGCGCGGGCCATGTCGATATCCAGAAAGGTGCGGCCCATCAAAAAATTGGAGGCTTCCGCCGCAACGTTCTTGGCCAGCTTGGCCAGACGCTGGGTAGCAATAATACCAGCCAGACCACGCTTACGGCCACGACACATCAGGTTTGTCATAGCCCCCAGCGAGGCACGGCGCGCTTCATCCGAGACCTCTCCGGCTGCTGCGGGGGCAAAAAGCTGGGCTTCATCCACCACCACCAGCAGCGGGTACCAGTAATCACGCGGGGCCTCGAACATCCCGCCCAGAAAAGCCGCAGCCCACCTCATCTGCTGGTCGGCATCCAGACCTTCCAGATTAAGCACCACGGAAGCCCGGTGCATGCGCATGCGCTCACCCGCGGCATGCAGCGCCATTTCTGAACACTCGGCCCCATCAATAACCAGATGACCGAACTTGTCGGCTAGGCTTACGAAATCACCTTCCGGGTCAATAATCGCCTGCTGTACCATCCGGGCTGACTGCTCAAGCAGACGCCGCAGAAGATGTGACTTTCCGGACCCGGAGTTCCCCTGCACCAGAAGCCGGGTGGCCAGAAGTTCGGCAAGGTCCATCTGTGCCGGACCACCCCCCGGCACATCACCCATCACGATCATATTGCTGCTCATAGGGGCATCCGATACCGCTCCGGATGGGTATCCCGCAACCATGCAAGCGCTCCCTCGGCTGCACCACGTCCGGTTGCAAGGCATGCATGCAGCAGATACCCGCCGGTTGGAGCCTCCCAATCCAGCATTTCACCCGCCACAAAAACACCGGGCAACGCACGCAGCATCAGGCGGTCATCACACGCAGCCTGCGCAACACCCCCGGCTGTGGAAATGGCACGGGCCAGTGGCTCCGGTTCCGTCAGCTGCACGGGCAGCGCTTTGAGCCGGGCTGCCAGAGCAAGTGTAGACGTCGGCACAGGCCCGGCCTCCCGCAGCAATGCCACGGCCACAGGCGGCAGACGCAGGGCTTTGCGGAGCTTGTTAGACAGGCTCTCACGCGGCCGCACGGCAGACAGCCGCTTTGTCAGCTCTTCCACAGAAAGATCGGGCCGCAAATCACAGAGCAGTTCCGCCGTGCCCTGCTGTGCCAAATGCTCCCGCAAAGAGGCAGACAGGGCGTAAAGCGCGCCACCTTCCAGCCCGGATTCCGTCACCACCAGTTCACCCCGCACGGTCTGGCCCCTGAAGCTCAGAGCCACCGGCTTAAGCGGTGTTCCGGCAAAGCGTTCCCGCACAGTGTCCGACCATGCAACCCGAAACCCACAATTGGCCGGACGCAGAGCAGAGAGGGCAACACCGCGTTGTTCAAGCAGAGAAACCCATCCGCCATCACTCCCCAGACGCGGCCAGCTTGCCCCGCCCAGAGCCAGAATAACGGCATCAGGTTCTGAAAACAGCACATCCCCTGTCGGGCGTGCCGGGTCGGGTTGAGGCTGAGCAAACGTGAGGTGCCCCGCTGCATCCCATCCCGTCCAGCGGGTGCGGGTATGCAGGGTCACGCCCTGTGCTTGCAGCCGCGCCAGCCATACCCGCAGCAAGGGAGACGCCTTCATAGCGCGGGGGAAAATGCGGCCTGAAGAGCCAATAAAGCTTTCCTGCCCCAAACCGGTCATCCACTGCCGAATGTCCTCGGTAGTCCATGCCGCCAGAAAGGGAGCAAGCCAGGAGGCCGCCTCAACATAGCGGCTGAGGAATTTTTCAGGGGATTCAGAATGGGTAATGTTCAGCCCACCCCGCCCGGCCATAAGCAATTTGCGGCCAAGGCTGGGCATATGCTCCACAACCTGCACTCTACAGCCTGCGGCAGAAAGGCTTTCGGCGGCGGCCAGTCCGGCTGGGCCGCCGCCAATAACAACAACACGAAACGGATGTGTCATGCCTGCGCGGCAGGACGCAAAGCAGCAGGACCAGACGCTGAAAGCCCGAGAAAAAGACGAGTCATCCCGCCTTCTTCTCCCCGGCCCGCACAGCAGCGGCCAGTGCTTTGATCTGGTCCAGCACGCGCGGCAGGGTCTGGTCCGTCGCCTTGCCATTAGCATCCAGCGTATCCGCCAGCGTGGAAAGCAGCGCGGACGCCACAACAGCGCCATCCGCAATACCGGCAGCCGTTGCCGCCTGTTCCGGGCTGCGGATTCCAAAACCGATAGCAACCGGCAAATCAGTCGCGGCACGAATACGCAGGAGCGCGGCCTGCAAATCTGCGGCACTGGCCGTACGTGTTCCGGTAATGCCGGTAATGCTCACGTAATAGACAAAACCAGATGCATGCGAGAGCACGTAGCGCAGGCGCTCATCCGACGTGGTAGGCGCTACCAGGCGAATGATATCAAGACCGGCATCCTGTGCAGGCTGCTCCAGAATATCCGCCTCTTCCGGCGGCAGATCGACCAGAATCAGGCCATCCACCCCGGCTTTGGCGGCATCTGCGCAGAAGCGCGCATGGCCGTAGGCTTCCACGGGGTTGAGATACCCCATCAGGATAACAGGGGTTTCCTGATCCTGCTGACGAAACGCCGCGATCATCTCCAGCACTCCGACCAGAGTAGCCCCGGCTTTCAGCCCCCGGCGCGCTGCAAGCTGAATAACCGGACCATCGGCGGAGGGGTCAGAAAACGGCATGCCGACTTCAATCAGATCCGCTCCCGCAGCAGGCATGGCCTTCAGCAGTGCAAGAGACGTTTCAAGGTCCGGGTCAAACGCTTCCAGATAAGGAATAAGTGCGCCACGCCCCTGTGCGGCCAGTGTTTTGAAACGGGCAGCAATACGGCTCACAGCTTCACTCCCAGATGCTCGGCAACGGTGAAAATATCTTTATCGCCCCGGCCTGAAATGTTGATGACCAGCAGCGTCTCCTTCGGCAAAGTCGGGGCAATTTTGGCGGCATAGGCAATAGCGTGAGCCGATTCCAGCGCAGGAATAATGCCCTCCGTGCGGGTGCACAGCTGGAAGGCTTTCAACGCCTCATCATCCGTGGCCCCCACGTATTCGGCACGCCCGATGTCACTCAGCCAGGAATGTTCCGGTCCGACCCCCGGATAATCCAGACCAGCACTGATGGAATGGGCCTCATCAATCTGTCCGTCTGCATTTTGCAGCAGATAAGTTCGGTTACCGTGCAGCACACCGGGGCGTCCGCGCTCGATAGACGCCGCCGTCTTGCCGCTATCCAGACCACAGCCAGCCGCTTCCACGCCGATCAGCCGGACGGACGCGTCATCCAGAAACGGATGGAAAATCCCCATAGCGTTGGAGCC
>NZ_CALLXM010000253.1 GCF_937875265.1 uncultured Acetobacter sp.
AGTGCCATCAGGAGACAGCATAATTTCATTTTGATGGAAGCGGCGCAGGTTGGTGTGGTGTGCCACACTGACAAGTGTGGCATGCGGGAGTTCGTTTGTCAGCGCGGTATAAAGACGGTTTTCGTTTTCTTCATCCAGTGCGGAGGTTGCTTCATCCAGAAACACGACACGCGGGCGGCACAGCAGCACACGCGCTATGGCGAGGCGTTGTTCTTCGCCAGGTGAAAAAATCTGGCTCCAGTCGGCCTCTTCATCAAGGCGGTGCATGTAAGCGGTTAGATTGACGCTTTTTAAAACAGCTTCATACGCAGGTGTCTCATAACGGTCCGGTGTGGCCGGGTAGCTGAGCACCTGGCGGAGGGGTATGCCATCGGGCATATAAGGCCGCTGCGGTAAGAACATGGCATGATGCGTATCAAAAGAAAGCGTACCACTTCCATAACCCCACAAGCCAGCCAGAGCGCGTAGCAGCGTACTTTTGCCTGCACCGGAGGGCCCGCAGACCATCCAGCGTTCACCTGCATGCAAGGTCAGGTCTGGCAGGGTGGCCAGAACAGACCCATCGGGGCGCTTGAGGACGAGATTTTTAATCTGCACATCTTCTGAAGAAACAGCATGGCGAGTAATCCCTTTTTCAAAAGGATGCGCCACAATCCGTTCAAATTCGCTAAGGCGTTGCAGAATGGACCGTAGCGTGGCGAGGTCCGTATAATTATCAATAAACCATTGCAGGCTGTTACGGGCCTGCATGAAGGCAGCGTTGGTGCGGGAATACAAGCCGACTGTTAGCGTATGGGCCAGCAGTTTTGGGATGAGCATAACCCACAAAAGACAGGATGCGGTTTCATGAAAAAACGTGGTGATGAAATTGGCGCGCCATGTGTATGTCACCACGCTGCGCCAGTTTGTAGCGATATGCGCCAGATAGCGTGAGAAACGCAGGTTTTCGGCCTCTTCACCGCCATAAAAAGCTATCTGTTCAGAATTTCGGCGTATGTCCATCAGGCCGGCACGGAGGTCTGCATCATAGTGCTGTTGCCGGTAATTAGCTCCAATTAGCGGGCCACCAAAGCGTTCCAGCACCATAGATGTAAGCAGGGTTGCCAGCACCGTACCCAGAAACAGATAACCCGGAATATGGAAAGCATGGCCGTGCCATGTGAAGGAAAGTGTGCCGCCGATATCCCATAGAACAATGGAGAAAGAGATAAGCGTCGTAACTGCCTGAATGGCATCCAGCCCCAGCTTGAGCGTCCAGATTGTCATTTGTGAAAGATCGTCAGCAATACGCTGGTCCGGGTTGTCTGCCTGTTCCAGACCATGTTCAAGCCGATAGTATGTTTCATTTGAAAGATACTGGCGGAGGTAGACGCGGGTGTTCCACAGCCGCCAGCGCATGGACAAAACCTGTGTCAGGTAAATCTGAAATACATAAATGGCGGCAGAAAGCGCGGCCATCAAAATATATGGTGGAAGAAGAGAAAGGCATTCCTGTGCCCGGAACGCAAACATGGCATCAAAAAAAGACTGGTTCCATTTGCCAAACCAGACCGCCGTGCGGACATAGACAAACGACAGGCCAATAATTCCCCCCAGCATGGCAAAGGCCCGCCATTTTTCTTCGGAAAGCCAGTAGGGGAGAATGACTTTCCAGTCGGAAAGGGAATGCGGGGGTGTTTTCTTAGTAGTTTGCACGAAGTGTTGCCATGAAGCTGCGGGGGGCTGCGGGGAAGTTGAACTGCCATATGCCGCTTGCCCGTTCATAATAATAGCGGTTGGTCAGATTGGTGGCGTTCAGCTGAATTTTTAGGTGCGGGGTGATATGATAACCGATCATGCTGTCCAGTGTCATATAGCCACCCTGTATCGTTGTGGGGTAGCTACCGCGCAGATTGCTGTTGGCATCAAGCCCAACGCCGATATTCAGGCTACGCAGGCGCCCGCTGGGCACGGTATAATGCACCCAGGATTTGAACATGTGATGTGGGGAAAAAACGCCGCCAAAGTCCGGGGTCGCCGGGTTGGAAACCTTCGTATCCAGATAGGTATAGCCAAGAGAGACATTCAGGTCTGGCAGAATGTTGCCATCAATCTGCGCCTCCCATCCCTGCCGGCGGATGGGGCCAGTCGTAATGTAAAACTGCGAATGCTGCGGATCCTGCAAGGGCTGATTGACGTTGTCCATTCTGAATAGTGCGGTTGAAATATTCAGATGGCCATTGAAATATTCGGCTTTAAATCCTGTTTCAACCTGATTGCCGTTCTGAGGTTTCAGGCCGCCACCGTGGTAGGATATGTCCCCTATGGAAGGCGTGAAAATGCTGGAATAGCTGGCGTACCATGAAACGTTTGGCGTGATTTGGTAAACTGTGCCTAAATACGGCGTTAGCTCTCCATGAATATTGGCTTCGGGCTTCCAGCTGGAGGTGGGGCCGGGCGCGATGTAACGCATCCGCTCAGAAAACCGTGAGATACGACCGCCAAGAATAAGGGAAAGGTTCTTGATAATTTCAAAGCGGAGCTGCCCGTAAAAGCCCCATTGAGTGGCATTATCCCGCGTGCCATAGCCGTTCGCATCTTCCTGGTAACTGATACTTCCGGCAGGTGGCCGTGGCACAACATTTGTGTTGTTGATACTCACAGTATCATAAGCGTTATCGCTCAGTATATTCCCATAGCGCGTGACCTGATTGTAGGAATTGTAATTGAAGCCAAACAAGGCGTAGTGGGTGCGGTTCAGAAAACGAAACCTACCATTGGTATAAATATCAGCCGAGCGTGCACTGTTGGTGCCGCGCATGGCCACAATGCCTTCATCCCTGTACTGCATTGTGCCCGTTTGCCCATTAATCTGGGTCCAGGGCTCATTATAAAGCGTGTTGTAGCTTTGGTCATAAAATGTGCCTCTTGCAGTCAGCTTCCAGTCTCCCCAAAGTTTTTGGGAGAGGGAGGCAATGGTCTGCTGGGTCATGTAATTGCTGTATCCCCATTTCTGGGTGGGGTTCGCATCACGAGCACCATACCAAAGAGTTTTTTCTGTCGTGGTGGGCAGACCGTAATAAGGTGCCGTAATATTCTGCTGCTGAGCCGCATGGGAGACAATAAATGTGGTGGAGGGGGTAATATCCCACTCCAATGCGCCATAAGCCTGCCATTTGCGGGAATGGGCATATTTATAGAAATAATCATTATCCTGAAAAAGGTCTGCTGTACGAAAGCGCAAAGTTTTGGACGCGTTCAGGGGGGTGGAAAGATCAATATCTGCCCGGTAATTGTTAAAACTGCCGACAGTAGCAGCACCATTAACTGCAAAATCCATGCCCGGTTTTTTAGTGACCTGATTAACAACACCCCCTGGAGACCCTCCGCCCTGAAGCAGCCCAGACGAACCACGCAGAACTTCAATCCGATCGTACATTGAAAGATCAAAGCTGGCATTATTCAAAGTGCCAGCGGCCCCCGGCGTGCTGTCTACCGAGCTTGTCATCTGATAACCACGAGAATAGAAATTTGAACTCGCGGTGGAGCCGGGCAGAACGCGGACGCCATTAATCTGACGCATGGCATCTGTCATGGTCAGCATATTGGAATCCTGCATACGCTGCTGGGTCAGAACAGAAACAGATTGCGGGATATCCTTGAGTGCAACAGGTGTTTTACCCCAGGCCTCTACCGTGGGTGCAGTGTAGGAGTGTCCTGCACCAACAACCTCGATATTTTCCTCTGTGGTCGGCCCTGTTTGATCTGCCATGGCTGTTGATGTAGGCGCTGGCTGAGAGGTAACGGTGTGTCTGGTGTACCCTTTTTTATGTGTATCTGGATGGCACATGCGCTGCATTGCCACCATACGTTTATTTTTCTGGCAGATGGGAAAAGGACTATGGTTTGAGCGGTCACGCGCCTCCGCAAGAACAGGAGACCAGAGGCCCGCCAGAACCCCACTGAAAAGCAGGGTGCGTTGGGAAACACCGGCAAAATGCATTTTACGAAGGCCGGGTAACGTCATGATGGATTTCTCGAACGAAAAGGCAAACCACTGAGGTTTGTATTTCGTCATCGTAATATTATGCGAGACGGAATGCAAAGGCCCGGATATTTTAATATGAGCAATACAGAAAAGAAGGGCTGCGACTTTAGGAAACAAAAGACGCAGCCTTATGGGTGGAACTCTCAGGGGACCAGATCAAACCCCAGGTCTTCAACTACTTCAGAAAATTGAGCAGGCTGTACCGTAGCCGGGTCGTAATGGACTGTTACTTTGCCGCCTTCCAGAACCACATCGGCTTCTGACACGCCATTCAGGGCTTCAAGTGCCTTTTTCAGTTTGCTGGAGCAGCCGTTGCAGGACATGCCGTCAACTGTGAATGTTTCTGTCGTTGCCATAGTCTTCGTTCCTTCCATGGATCTGTCTTGTCAGAGTGAGTTATCTGCCAAAGTCTGGAGGGACGCAATACAGGGTAATCCTGCACGGTATAGAGTAGCGAAATGAAAGAGTGCTGGAATGACCGGAAAAATTTAATAATGATATTCAGTAAGAAAGGGTGGATTTGGGAGAGAAAAATCTGTTCAAACTGACTGGATCGTTCTGTTTTGCAGGACGCATCAGTAACGGCAAATTCTATCATTTTTTATGTTGTGGCCCTCTTTTGATGAGGAGTATCTGGCGTGCTAATTCGTCAGAATAAGCCAACCAGAAACCGCCCGGAGGATACGCTCCGCCTTTCATAAATTCTGTGGCGGAATATATTTTGGCTTATGCCTCAATACTTTTTTGTAAAGCAGGTTGTGTGCCTTGCAGGAGGTGGGCGGTCCTCCTGCATAGCTTCAGGCCCGTGTGTCAGATTTGCTCAATGGTGGAGAAATCGAAGGTTTCTCCTTTAGGGTTTTCCCCCAGCCGCAATGTGGTGGCGGTGGGCATGACATGGGGGGGCACCGGCAGATTGTATGGGGCGGGCGCGCCTTTAAACACGCGCCCGGCCAGATCAAACTGGGAGCCGTGGCAAGGGCAGGCATACCGGCCTGTCTGGTCCGGGGTTGCTGCCGGGGCTGTGTAGGCTGGCACACAGCCCAGATGCGTACAAATGCCGACGTACACTCCGTATTCCGGCACAAGGGAGCGGTGCCAGTTGCGAGCATAAGGGGGCTGTTGCAGGGCGTCAGATTGTGCGTCCCGCAGGTCTGCAACCAAGGCAGAGCTTTGCAGTTTCGCAAGGTCTTCAGGTGTGCGCCGCAGGATAAAAATGGGCTTACCCTGCCATACGGCGGTCATCTGCTGGCCCGGTGCCAGCTTGGACAGGTCAATTTCCACGGGCTGGTGGGCGGCAGCGCTATCCTGCGGTTTCAGGCTGGCGACAAACGGAATGGCGCAGGCCGCCAGCCCCGTGACTGTACCAGCTGTGGTGACCATGCCAAGAAAATCACGACGGCCAGAAGAGGTGTCCTGATCCTGCCCGTTGGGTGGGGTGTCATTTGCGGGATGTGTCATCGGTCGTCTGCGTCCTGTGCGTTCCGGGTTTTGCCGCGATTCCAGATTTTTCTCTTCCAGGCAATGGCCAGCACCAGCAGGCCACTTAGATAGGCAAAAACATACAAGCCTGTGCGGTGTCTGTCATTGCGATGCGGGTCAGAGGCCCAGACCAGAAATGTGGTCACATCCCGTGCCTGTTGCACAGCGGTATCGGGTGTGCCGTCCGGGAATTCAACACCGCCATCCATAAGCGGTGGCGGCATGCCAATCAGATGCCCGTCTGCCCAGTCATTATAAAACTTGCCCGGCACAACCGGAGCGCCGGGGGGCGGTGGCATGTGATAGCCCGTCAGAAACGCATAAAGCCAATCTGCACCATAGGGCTGGATAGCCGCCAGCCGGGACTGGTCGGGCGGGGCAACGCCGCCCATCATGGCGGCGGCTGCTGCCTCATTGGGGAAGGGGGAGCGCAGATGATCATCTGGCAGGCCGGGGCGCGTCGTAGGATCCCCGGCAGCGTCAGCAGGCCCCGGAACCTGTTTGGCGTGAGCCAGATCAAGAATTGCCTGTTGGGACAGGCCGATGCCGGAGAGGTCATTATAAGTCAGGCTGCGCATACCGTGGCAGGTTGAGCAGATCTGGTTGAACACCATAAAGCCGCGCTGCAGGCTTTTCTGGTCAAACCGGCCTAATGGCCCGTCAAAGCTCCATTTCTGGTGCGGGGGGACAGGCGGTGTGGGTGTTGCGGGGGCGGCCTGAGCCATCAGGGGCAGGCTGACCAGCAGGGCCGCGGCAAAGGCTGTGCGGTGCTGAAAAGAAAACCGGACCATCAGGCATCTCCTTTGGTGGGAGCAAGGGAGGTGGGCAGAGGTCGCGTTTTTTCAAACCGTGAGGCAAGCGGCAGAATCACCAGAAAATATCCGAAATAGTACAGGGCAGCCAGACGCCCAACGAGCATCCACCCCCCCATGACGTGATGTTTGCCTGCTACTGCCAGCATGATGAAGGCAATGACTACCCCGATCAGCGCCGGGCGGCAGATCGGCCGGAACCGGGCGGACCGCACGGGCGAACGGTCCAGCCAGGGCAGCGCAAACAGCACAAGGATGGAGCTTACCGCAGCCAGAAGGCCGCCAAACTTGGAGGGTACGGACTGCAAAAGCCCGTAAAACGGCAGGAAATACCATTCCGGCTCAATATTGGCAGGCGTGTGCAGCGGGTCTGCCGGGGCATAATTGTCCGGTTCTGTAAGCACACCCGGCCAGAAGAACAGGAGTGCACAAAACACCATGGCAAAGACAATCAGGCCGATAAGATCCTTGCTGATATAGTAAGGATAAAAGGAGAGTGTCTCTTTAGGTGTTTTTGGTTCAATTCCCAGAGGGTTGTTGGACTTGGCCACATGCACGCACGCCACATGAAGACCCACTACACCAACGACCAGAAACGCCATGATGAAGTGCAGAACAAAAAAGCGATGCAGGAAGATATCGCCCAGGTGGTCACTGCCTGTCAGGATATGTTCCAGTGTGTCGCCAATAACCGGTACGGCTCCCACGGCTTTGGTAATGATGTCAGCGCCCCAGTAAGACATCTGGCCCCACGGGAGAATATAACCCGCCAGAGCCGTTGTCATAACCATGAGCAGCATCACTAGCCCGCTTATCCAAAGAATTTCTCGTGGAGCTTTGTAAGAACCATAATACAGGCCCCGAAACAGATGGATGTAGAGTGATGCCAGAAACAGGTTGGCGCCCGTCATGTGCATGGCACGTAGTAACCAGCCGCCCGAGAGCTGACGGTCTATGGCCTCAACAGACAAGAAGGCCTCGGCGCTGGTGGGGGTGTAGTTCATGGCCAGAAACGTGCCGGTTGCCAGCATAAGCAACAGAACAACAACCAGAATGGCCCCAAAATTCCACAACCAGTTCAGGTTACGGGGGAGTTGGAACACCACATACTCCTTACGGAACGTGGCAAAAACCGGCAGTCGATGCTCAATCCAGCCCGCAACACCACTCAATTGGGCCGCTGGTGCGGAGGTTTCGTCTCGTGTGTCAGGCTGTTTCATGCATTTCATCCAACAAATCAGTCTTTCAACCTTCTGGCGTCTTTAGCAAAATTTGAAGCCTGCCGCCTGATTACGCGCACTCTAAATTATGGCACGAAAAATCGGACGATTAAAGGTGGGTAATTTAACAGTAAATAATCCGTAATATCTTATTGATTCAAATATTTCCTGGGTTTTTATTTTGTGTTTTGAAATTTTATTACTTCTGGTTCTGTCTGTCGGATTTCTGTGGAATAATCCAGGCCGGGAGTAGCGCCCTCTGGCCTGTGAATACGGCTGCGGTCATGCAGAGTGGAGAAGTCCAGATGGGTATCCAGCAGGCCAAGCTTATAGGCGAGAGACGCCGTGTAGCCGCTGAGTAGAATCCGCCAATCCAGCCGATAACGGAGGCTGGCCTGAGCGCGGGTCAGAATGCCCGTCGTGCAGTTTGAAGTGAGAGTATTATACCACTCCGGCGTGCGGGAGAGGTGAGCGACTTCCTGAAGATAGCTGGTGAACAGGCGTTCTCTGGCTTCAGGTGAGAGAGAAACCCGGTAAAGATAGACGCGTTCCTTGCGTATATCGGTCCGCACACCAATCAGATCCCGTTCATCTGCCACCACGTAGAACAGTTCATAATGGTGAAAAAAACCGGCGATGGCGGAGTAGGGGAATTTTTTCTGGCGGCGTGTTTCAATGGACATTGCCACATGTCGTCCATCTCTGAAGCCAAAGCTGAGGAAGACATGCGCGATGCTTTCTCCCGCCCAGTAGGACGTGACCAGATCCACAGAAGACAGGTCATCCAGTGAATAATCGGCATCATAATAGCGCGGCGTATAATCACTGGGCGTTTTGTAGATAAAGTCGCGTACATGGTGCAGATGCACCGTCCGGCCTTCCAGCGTGACATCTGCCGGGAGTGCATATTCTCCTGCCCAGTCCCGATTGTTCCTTGGCGGGTCCGTTACATACCAGACAGCAAAAGCCGCACTGACCCCAGCCAGCGCCAGCCGCGCGCTCTGGTGGGAGCGCAGCAGGAACGCGGTGCCCAGCACAAGCGGAAACAGCACGGTCAGGCTCAGCCGCAGCGCGTCCTGTTCCAGCGTGGAATAATAGAGAGCGGGGGTGCCAAAGGCCCCCAGCAGGATGGTGGCACAACCCGCAAACCAGTGTGCCCAGCGCCTGCGGTGTGGTGTTTTGTGGGGGGGCTGTGCCTGCTGCATCATGGGGCTGCTTTCGCCGGAGTGGGCGGGATGGAAGGCAGGATACCCCAAGGCGTCTCGGCTGTGCCTGTGCCGTTCCCGCGCGTAGGCACAAACTGCCCGCCAATGGCGGTAATATCACTCTGGCTTATCAGGCCGCCCTCTAACGTGTTTCCCTGCACGCGCGCTAAATGGTTGCGCAGAATGCGGCGAATTTCCGCAATAGTAATGGGGTTGGACTGGGTGGAGTGGCCGGAGTGGCGCACGACCAGTTCAGAATCAACATCCGGCACATGCGCACTTTCATATTTCACAACGCCATCATTAGAATCTTCCAGAATGTTATTGCCCAGAACCGGGATGATGGAATGGGTGCGGACGTCAGGTGTGACCGAAATGCCTGCCAGAGACTGGATAAAGCTGCTGTGGGGGGACATGCCGTACACACTCCCCACCCGCCAGGGGTTCATGTTCAGGCGGGCAACATTCGGGTCACTGACCAGAACCTGTTTTGTCACTTCCCGGACCGTCAGCGGAAATGTCACCATCCGCCCGACAAGGCGCGCCAGAGAGAAATTGGCCATGTAGCTGCCGTGCTGCGGGGTGGAAATAAAGACAACCTCCCGCACTTCCTGCATGGGAGTGGGGAACAGGGCGTCCTGAAGCAGGATGCGCGCATCTGGTGTCAGGCGCAAATCTGCCAGCGGGTGGGGCACCATACCGCTCCACAATGTGTCCTGCGCGTTAATCACCAGCATTTTTGCCAGCAATCCGCCCTGACTGTGGCCGATGAGCGTGATGTTCCCCAATGCCGGGTCTGCCTTCACCCCGCCAAGGTCCGCGACTGCCTGTTGAATGACGTGGCGGAGTTGCAGGGCGGAGTAGGGGATGGGGTTTCCGGTGGCATAAGAGAAGAACCAGAATTCGTAGTTTTTGCGAATATCCGGGTCTTCCAGCAGGTCATTCACCATATTGGCCCAGCGCGCCGGGCTGGAGGCTGTACCGTGGATGAGCACCACAGGCATACGCCCCACCTGATGCGGTTCTATGGTGGCAAGCTGCGGAGTGTGGCCATTGTCAAAAAAGCGACCGTCCAGAAAGCCTTTATATTCAGAAGACCAGTCCATCGCGTCACTCAGGCTGAGCGCGCGGGAGGTGGTCTGGTCATATTGCAGAGGGACGGGCTGCGGCGCTGCTGGTGTGGTGGGGGTGGCGTGTTCTGACAGGTCATCATCCATCGCTGTCAGGTCCAGCCGCCCGTGCAGGGTGCTGGTCAGAACCTGCTGGCGTGGAGTGTCCAGAGACAGAAGAAGGTTAAGTGGTACCCTCAGCTTTTCCGTAATCTGGAAAGACCGGCTTTCTGGCTGATCCATGTGGGGGAGCGCGCCTACAGGCTCTCCCAACCCGGTATGGCTGTAGACATTTTCCAGCCCCCGGACGGAAAGTCGTGCCATGGGCCGGATGTCCTGCAACACATGATTATGCCACACCATCTGGCTGGGTGTGGTGCTCAGGTCCAGTGTGCCGAAGGGCAGCGTCCAGTGTTGGGGTGTGACCGTGACCGGGCTGCCAAAGGCTTCGGTTAGCGCCAGCATATAAAGGTCACAGGCCTGCCGGACATGCAGATCATAAGCTTCAGGGCGATCTGTGGCCGGGCCATTGGGGTTGAGGAAGGCATAGGCATACAGGGCGGCGGCCATAAACTCTGAGCGGTTTGCATGCCGGTGGGCGTGCATGTAGCTGAGTTCAGCCAGGGCAAAAAGCTGATCAGCCAGCCCCTGCGCATAAAAATGGGCCTGTGTCAGGCTGCGTAGGGCTGCGATGGCGTCTTCAGGGTGGTTTTTCCATGCATTCAGCAGGTTCTGCCGCTGTAAGACTGTGTGCGTGGTATTGCTAAGCGTGCTTCCGCTCAACGCGCTGCGGCTATTTTCCTGATACGCCTGCCGGAGGGAAAGCGGGCTGACAGAAACAGGTGAGGCACACCCGGACAGAAGCAAAAAAACTGCGCTGAAAACGAGAGGTCGGGCTGGCGTTCTGGTGAGCTTACCGTGCCATTTTCTGGAAAAAATCCTGTTCATAACCTCTGCAAATCGCTTTTTGTCTCTCTATCCGGAGAGCTTACAGGGTTTTTTACCATGCTGGAATGATAGTCTGGCCGCTTCTCTTCTGCATGACGCGAGCTGCGGAGGCGTATAGAATAAGGCCATGAGCAATCAGACTCCGCCTTCATCCAGTCCTGTTGTGTCACGCTGCCGCTGGGCAGAAACACATCCGCTTCTCCGCACGTATCATGATGAAGAATGGGGCGTGCCGGTGCATGACAGTCGCATGCTGTGGGAAATGCTGATGCTTGAAGGGTTTCAGGCTGGCCTGTCCTGGCTGACGGTGCTGCGACGGCGTGAGGGCTTTCGTAAAGCCTTTGCAGGGTTTGATCCCGAACAGGTTGCTCGTTTTGATGAGGCTGATGTTGAGCGGCTGATGAATGACCCCGGTATTATCCGGGCGCGCGCTAAAATTCAGGCGACCATCGGGAACGCCCGGGCCTATCTGGCGATGCAGGCGAGCGGAGAGGATTTTGCCACCTTCTGCTGGGGGATGGTGCCCGGTGCGCCCGTGCAGAACAAAACAGGGGAGGTATTGGCGCAGTCCCCGGCCTCTCAGGCGCTTGCCAAAGCGCTCAAACAGCGGGGCTTCAAGTTTGTTGGGCCGGTGATTGTCTATGCCTGGATGCAGGCG
>NZ_CALLXM010000254.1 GCF_937875265.1 uncultured Acetobacter sp.
ACAGTTGTAACCGTGCCCTGCACTTTCCATGCCTCTGTATAAACAGAGCGAATACCGAGATTCAGCTTGTTATCAACAACCCGAAGTTCCCAGTTACCATCAGACAATGCCTGAAAGGCCCGGCGTACGAGTGAATAGCCTTTGATTTCTTCTGTGCCACCCACATAGCCAAAACGCAGCGGGCTACCCGGCCTGCGCGCTGTGCGCGGACGCGACGGCCAGACAAACCCGTTCCGGTTGACCAGTATCAGCTCAGGTGACACGCCGTTTGCCCCAAACAGCTGCCGGTGAGTCTCACTGGGGGACAGCAGCAACGCTGCGCCTTCCATCGCGGCGCGCATCATCACCACCCGTTCTGGCAGATGGCGTGCTTCAGGCACACACATCTGGCACACGCGCTGGTTGATTTTTTCCTGAAAACAGTAATGCCCGTCTGGTTTCACCATAAACTGGCGATCACACAACCACCAGGCGTCATGCACCGTCACCACATAAGGCACACCGGCTTCAATGCAGGCCCTTAACATGCCTAAGCCCAACCCCTGCGTGGCATGAAAATGCACAACATCAGGCTTTATCGCGGCAAGCCAGTTCCGGAACAGTCCGGTTGCATGATCATTATCCAGCCCGCCAACCCGATCATGATCAGGGGGCACGCGCACGCCCAGCACATCGCAGCCTTCAACGCTGTATCGGAGAGACGCATTCCCGCGATGCTCCAGTTCAGGGCGTGAAGTAAAGACCGCAACATCCACATCAGGCAGATGCCGTAGCCTGCGCACCATTTCTTCTGCCACGAAGGTGGCCCCGCCAAAGGAGCGAGGGCTGAAATACACGTTGACGGAAAGCACCCGCAGATGTGTGCCCGACCGTTCATCAACCGGACGTCCAAAAGCCGGGAGCACCTGCTGCTGCGCAATCTGGGCAG
This sequence comes from uncultured Acetobacter sp., assembly GCF_937875265.1. Lineage (GTDB taxonomy): Bacteria > Pseudomonadota > Alphaproteobacteria > Acetobacterales > Acetobacteraceae > Acetobacter. The sequence goes on from NZ_CALLXM010000254.1 coordinate 929, forward strand.
GGCTATACCGTGCCAGAACGTCCTCATACGCCTGCCGGGCCAGCTGCATTCTTAACGCGGGCTCTGCCGCCAGACGAAGGATAGCATCCCGCCACTGCGCATCCTGCTCTGCCAGAAGGCCGTTTTCACCATCCCGCATGACTTGCAGAAAGGCATCACGCGGAGAACAGACAGACGGAATCTTCAGAATAGCGGCTTCAAGAAATTTAATATTACTTTTGGCATCATTGAAAATTGTTGCTTCAAGCGGCGCAATCGTAATATCGGCCTGAGCCAGAAGGCCCAGATACGCAGCATAATCCAGCCCGGCGCGGGTGTGCACCCGATCCTTTACAGCCTGAAAGCTTTCAGGGACTGTCAGATCACCAATAATATGCAGGGTCAGGCGTGGGTCAGCCTGCATTGCGGCAAGAATACCATTTGCTGCCAGCCGGAAATCAGCATCATGCGTTTTGGTGCCTGAACCATAGACAATACGAATTTCCTGCGCGGTGTCATGGGCAGACACACCATGCTCTGCCAAGCTCTGCGCAATATCTATCGTTTGCTGGTCCAGCGCGTTTTCAATCACCACGGCTTCAGGAATGCCTGCCTCAAGCATAGCCTGTGCCAGCACACGGGTGGACGCAATGGCACGATCACAGGAGAGCAGGCATTTTCTGAACAGCCTGACACCAAAAAGAAGCTGCCTCTGCTCTGCTTCGTCCAGCGTCTGGAGATTGCCATTTTCCTGATAATGCTCAGCAGAAAAAATCAGGTCATCCACCTCCCACCAGGGAGACAAACCTAGCCGCCGGGTTTCATTCAGAAGGTTTTCGACCGATTCAAAGGCCGGAACCCGGTAGAAAATAACTTCCGTGCAGATTTGCAAAGCCGCCATTGCCTGTTCGGCTTCACGCCAATCCACCACATCTACAGTCCAGCCTAATGCACGAAGCTGTTCCTCTTTTTGCCAGACGCGATACTTCGCACACTGCCGCAAAGAGAGTTCTGCAATAATCAGAATACGCGGCGTAAGCTGACGCAAAGACGCTGCACCCTGAGGCTTCATATAAACAGCCTCAAGAGCTTTACGCCGCTCTTCCATCGTCACAGGGGCTGCTGTTACGGTGCGTTCCTGAGGCTGCGTCTCGGTTGAGGGGACCCGTGCAGACGGCGGCTTTTCGCGCTCCGAGGTATACCGTGCCACGATCCGCGCTAAGCCGGTTTCTGGCAGACGTGCCTGAAGACGCTGCGTGACCCCTTGCAATCCTTCATCCTGATAGATTTCTTTGACACGCTGATAAACCGCAGGGATTTTTTGCCCTGTTGGCAATTGCCCCTTCATCAGATGCCGAACAACACGCAAGGGCGCCGTGACCCGCCACGAGAGCGTGCGCTGATGCGTATACAGCATGTGGCGCAGATGGTGAGCCTCATATGCCAAGCCATCAACACGCATGCCCTGAATGCGGGCGCTGGCACGGTAACTGGCCGCCAGAGCTTCAGCCTGAGCCAGATCCTGTCTGATTTTCTCTGAATCTTCAGTCAAATCGCTCACAGGCAGCACTCTCTCTAGCGGGGTTAAGGATTGGGTAAAATCAAAAAATTCCACAAAAAAGAAAACCGGGCCTTTCGGCCCGGTTTCCTTAGCTCTCAACACAATCTGTGAACTGAATTTTACTTCAGGCCAGAAAACTGGTTGTTCGTCAGGCTGGAAACATCAACAAAAGTGATTTTGCTGTTGTCAGACAGTGTGATGGTTGTGTTGCTACCATCATGCGTTGCCTTGTCCAGAACGTCCTGCTGGAACTGAGACTGGGTGTAGTCATAGTCAACCAGCAGCACGGAGTTATTCGCAGCACTACCGAAGTCAGTGATCGTATAGTCAGCGCCAGCAATACCATCGCGGAAGCCGAATACGTTAGCAGCACCAGACCCACCGGTCAGAGTTGCATTGCCAACACCTGCCACCAGCGTATCGGAAGCGGAGCCGCCGATAAACGTCTGGCTACCCGTTGTGCCCGCAACGTTACCGAATGCGTGGATACCGAATGCAGAAGATGCACCATCCAGCGTTTCGTTACCATCATTGGCGACGAACAGGGAGTTAGCGTTCGTGGAGTCAACATGAGCGACCAGGTTGTTGGAACCGAAGATGGTTGCCTGACCTGCTGTAATGGTCGTATCGCCCGTGCCACCAACGAAGGTGAG
>NZ_CALLXM010000255.1 GCF_937875265.1 uncultured Acetobacter sp.
ACGCTTTCAAACTTTCCGCTTTCCAACGTGAGGAACACACCGGCAGGCGCCACAAACATGCGCGTTCGGGCACTGTCTTTTGGTGTGATGACGACACTTCCGTCTTTTTCTTCACGCAACAGGCCACCAAAAGCCTGCCAGCCAAAATCAGCATTTTTGACAACATCAACCTGTGTCGCCAGCGCGTGTCCAAAAAAGCCCATGCCGTAATCCCCTGAATACGCATCAAACTGCATGATGTCAGGCGCGGAATGGAACGCGGCGGAGCCAAAGCCCTGCTGGTCAATATTGGTCAAAGCGCCCATCAATCCGCCATAGGCGACGCGCAGCATATAGAAATCCGTAGGTTGAGCCTGAAAAGCAGAGAACAGCGGGACAGCGTTCAGCGCAGAGCCGTAATGGTGAATCTGCCGCTCTATTCTTGAAATTTTACCGGCATAGAGAAAATCCCAATAGCGGCGGGCATTGCCGTTATAGCCCCAGCTTGGCAAAGCCGGGTCATACGCCAGAATGGCATCCCGTGTTTCTGCCGCCTGTGCTGTATCCCCAAAATAGCGCAGCCAGGCATAGACTTCCGGCTGCCCCGTGGAATCCCACGCCATTTCACTGCCATACGGGTAACGCTGACCTTTCCAAACGGTCTCACGTTTTTTCATGAGGCTTTCGATGGTCTGCGCTTCGGCTGTCAGATTTTCCCGCTTCAGATCCTTCAGGATTTCAACAAAAACATCGCCTTCCATCAGGCCATACTGCGTATAGTACGGGGCCTGCTCCATCATGGCTGTGATGGTAATTGCCGCCTTACGCAGATACCATTGCCAGTCATGCGTGCGGACAAGCCCCTGATGGTCCCGCGCCAGCCGATACAGAACCCAATGCACAATAGCTACGTGCGGATAATTGTAAGCGCGGCCAATATCCGCGGCTTTCTGCCGGGACCATGAGGCCCAGGTTTTCCAGTTTTCCGCATCATTATAGGCAGACGGGAACTGAGCGGGGTCATAATAGAACAGGCTTTTCCGCACGCCGCCTTCCGTGGGGCCAGAAGCCACCTGAAGCGGACCAACCACGGTCTCGTTTGCAAACTGCTCCAGCTTGGCAACTTCCTGCGGGTCCGGATTATCCAGTTCTTTCATGGCCGCAGCCACATAGCTCCCGGCCCCACCTTCATCACTCAGCCCGGCAAGCCATACACGCGGGTTTTGCGTGAGAACATGACCGGCCTCCCGGTCATAAGTCATGATCGACGGGCTACGATGGAACGGGTCTGCCGGGTTCTGATACCACTGCCGGGAAAACAGAAAGCGCCCCATATCGGCCGCAGCCGTCTGAGCCGGTTTTGTGACAAAATAGTTCAGTGTCTGCACGGTACCATCGGCATAGGTGACGGAAAGCCGTGCCCGGCCCCATGCTTTTCCTTCCACGCGATAACGCTGCCAGCCCCCGTGCGCCTCCTCCGTACTGACGGTCAGTGCGCCTTCCGGCTCCACCGAAAAAGACCGCACGGCCTGCGCAGACTGAAGGAACAGCGCTGCCGGCACATCTTCCGGCACCACGTACCCCGGCAGACTGACCGCAACGGGACGTGCATGGGCGGCAAGCGTTTGCTCAATGCTGCGCACACCCGGCGCGAAGGCAAAGCGGATACCGAACGTGCGGACCTCTCCCGGTTTCAGGATAAACTGTGTGGGGGCATTCCATTGTGCGCCAGCCTTGTCCCAGTCCTGCCCGGCAAAGCCGCTGCTGGCGGGCATCCAGTCATAAAACCCTTCAAAGGTCTGACTACGCGGGGTCGCGTCTGCAAGAACATCGGCTTTACCTGAATCTCCAGCTGAGGCTTCCATCAGCGGGCGATAGGCTTCCAGAGGCGTGCGCCCCTCAGGCATACCCAGCAACACAGGCCCTATCCCGCTCATGCGCGTGACCTGAATGTAGCCGCCATCCCGCGCAATAGCCGGGTCTACAAAAACCTCGTGGTGGTGAGCCTGATCCAGCGTTTCATCTGTAAAGTCATTCCCAAAAACTAGCGGGATCCCCATCCCCCCGACAGTCACCGCCTGCAGGCCGGGATTGCTCACGGAAAACCGTAAAACCAGATCCTGCCCTGAAGTCTCCCATGTGCGATGCACATGCAAAGGAAATCCTGCGCCCAGAGAGGACGTAATATCCATGCGCGACACCTCCGCTGCGCTGCGGGGAAGGTCTCGCACGGGGCGTTTTGCATGCCATGAGGAAAAATCCTGCCAGCCGGAAGCCCCGTCTGCTTTCAACCGGAAATCAATATCACCCAGATGCGCAAATCTGCTCCCCTGCCGCCGGGTTTCTATCCGCCACGGCAGATAGTCAGCCTCTTTGTCTGCCAGCGTCGCAAGAGAGCGCAACGTTCCATCAGACGCCCCAAACCGCAGGGCAAATGGCCCAGCGGAACAGAGTTTCAGGCCGCCCTGTATCGCGCATTGCACGGCAGAATGATCTGCCATTTTGGGGAGCACGCCCTGCGCAACGGCCACCATCGGGTGCAAAGCTCCGGCAAGACCCGCCCCAACCAGCACTGAAGAACAGGAAAGCCGCACAAAAAAGCTCACCTGATGCACAGGATGTGTCCCTGAGGTCTGTGCTGCCTGAGAGGCTCCGCGTGCTCTTCCCAAAAAACGCCGTCTCACTGTGCTGAAGCCTCTCATAACAGGGATATCTGTATAATATATCGTATACTGTTTTAGGTTTGAAGGATAGATTTTATACCGTCAGGCCGGAACAGATGTGGCAAACCATCTGATGAAAAATTCAGTCATTTTTCCAGACTAATTTCTTGTCCGAACTGATATCCTCTGTATGATCGTATACGAAATAATAAATAGCGCGTGATTTTGAAGGACCTCTTCTGTGCAGCCTGACACGCTTTCCCTGACCTCCCGACGCTCCGCTTTTTTCACTCTGCTTGTCACTGAAGCAGCAGAACGCGCCGGGTTTTACGGCATGGAAGCCATTTTGCTGCTGTTCATGGTGCAGCAGCTTGGCATGGCCGATGTCGGAGCGGATCTGCTGGTGGGGGCTTTTGCCGCCATGATCTACGCCACTCCTCTTCTGGGCGGCTGGCTGGGAGACCGCGTGTATGGCGCACGGCGCACCGTTGTGCTGGGGGCCATCATGCTGAGTGCCGGTTACGGGCTACTCGCCCTCTCCACAGTCTACCGGTCTCTTTTTGAACCGGCTCTGGCGCTGGCTGCAACAGGAAACGGACTATTCAAACCCAACGCAGCCCAGCTGATCCGCTGCCTGTATGAAGAGCATCCGAAAGAGCGGGATTCCGCCTTCACGCTTTATTATATGGCTGCCAATGTCGGGTCCGCTTTGTCCATGCTCTGCATTCCGTGGGTCCGGGAATGCGCTGGCTCCCTCACCGCCTTCAGCCTCTGCGTTGCCGGACCTGCCTGCGCACTGCTTATCCTGCTCATCAGGACGCGGGCGCTGCGCCACACCGGGTCAGCCCCCGACAGTGCACCGCTGCTGCCCCGCGCTGCAGCCCGCGGGGCCGGAGCCATTGTGCTGTGTATGCTTGCCGTGATGGGGGTTCTGTCCAGCACGTCCTTCGCCCGCGCAGCTGTTTTTGGCTGCCTCACGGTGGTCTCCATTTTCTGGGTTGTTCTGTATCGCCGGGCAGCCGCACGGGAGCGGCTTAATCTGCTCACAATGGGCATCATGCTGCTGCAAAGCATTGCGTTCTACTGCTTCTACCAGCAGATGCAGACCTCCCTCACTTTGTTTGCCCTTACCAATGTTGATGGCACCTTCCGCCTTCTGGGCCATCCGCTCTTCAGCCTCTCAGCGGCACAATTTCAGGCGCTGGACCCGATTTTCATCATCCTGCTCAGCCCGCTTCTGGCCAAACTTTACCATTCCCTCGCCAGCAGGAACCGGGACTTCTCTCTTCCCACAAAATTCGCTGTCGGTTTTGGGTTTGTGGCGCTCGCCTTTTTCATCTGGTGGGGCGGCACGCACGTTGCCGGGCAGAGCCTGACCAGCGCATGGCCCATGCTGGGAGGATATTTTGCTCTCGCCACGGCAGAACTACTTATCGGCGGATTGGGGCTGGCTGTTATTGCCCGCTATGCACCAGCCCGCCTGAATGGCCTGATGGTCGGGGCTTATTACCTTACCGTTGGGGCGGGCATGTATCTGGGGAGTGAGATTGCCAGTTTTGCCAGCCCGCCAGCCAATGCCATCGCCCTTCAGAGCCATCACTATGAAACACTGTTCGGTATTCTGAGCCTCTGCGCGATTGGGCTGGTGACAATCGCCCTGCTTCTGGCCCGCATGCTCAACCGGATGGAACGCCACCACCAGCTTTTAACCGGGACACTGTAAACGGACCCCGGATCTCCGGCTCACTCCATCGGCGGCTGACCGTTGGGCGCTGACGTGCCACTGTCTGCCAGGCAGCGGTTCTGTCCGGCACGAACCATTCTCCCCAAAATATGCAAAAGTTCATCCATGATGAACTTAACCCGGTTTCCAAAAGCAGGCTCGTCACGATAAAGCGGGAGGGTTAGGAGATCCCGCCACATGGGCAAGACCCCGAAACTGATTCAGTCAATTGAACGGTCCGCAGCCATTCTGGAAATTATTGCCCAGGAGGGTGGAAGCGCACGCCTGCAACAGATTTCCGGCATTTCCGGAATCGGCAAAACGACGGTCCACAATATTCTCCAGACCCTTGACCATCTGGGCTATGTGCAGCGCCGCACGGGGGATATGCGCTACCATCTGGGCGGGCGCATCCTGAATCTGGCCCGGATTGCCGGGGATGATAACGCCCTGCGGGCCCGCCTGCGCCCGGCGCTGGAAGCCATAGCGCAGGAAAGCGGAGCCATCGTCTGGCTGGCCGTCCCCAGTGGGGATGAAGCCGCCTATCTGGATATTGTTGACCTGCATGACCCCACACTGATGACATCCGGAATCCCCCGCCGGGAGAAGCTGGAAGGGTCTGCCGTGGGGCTGGTTTTTCTGGCGTTTGTGCCTGGCCTTGGCAAACGGGTGCTGACCACCCGCGCCAATGCGCTGAACAGCGATATTCTTGCCCAGATCGAGACAGTGCGCATTAAGGGATACGCGCTTGATCTGGAATCCTACCGCTCCGGCCTGAATGGCGTGGCCATTCCCTGGCGGGAAAACGGAGAGGTTCGCGCAAGCATCTGCCTGACCGGACCTGCCGACAAACTGCCGCCACACCGGCTCAGCCGTCTGGCCTGGATGATGATGCAGTATGTGGAGCGTACGGACATCCAGCACTGCTGAACAAATAAGCTTTCCCTTGCGCCGCACATTCCCTTATTGACCGGCTCAGCTAGGCTGCGCCTTTTTCCACGAAAGCGATTTTTCCCGTCATGAATTCTTCTACCGCAACCGCCATGCTCAATGCGGCTCTGGCCGAAGCAAAACGCATGAATGTGTCTGTCTGTATCTCCATTATGGATGCCGCAGCGTGGCCTGTCGCTTTCCTGCGCATGGAAGGCACCATTCTGGGCGCGATTGACATCGCAAACAAAAAAGCCCGCACCGCTGTGCTTTTCCAGATGGACAGCGCCGAATTTGCTGAAATTGCTCACCCCAACGCACACGCTTACACGCTGGAAAACACCAATGGCGGAATGATCAGCTTTGGGGGCGGCCTCGTTCTTAAAGCTGCTGATGGCTCCGTTGTGGGAGCCATTGGTGTGTCCGGTGCCAGCACAGCGGATGATATTGCCATCGCAACCGTCGCTTCTCGCGCTCTTGCCGCCTGAGCGCTTTTATATCCGAGACCCTGCATGACAACAGAAACCGTGCTGCCTGAAGGCGGCGTTACACTGGTTGCGCCCCCTCACGGAAAAACAGCAGCCTTTCTTACCCTGACATTCGGCACGTTTGTTGTCGGAACGGGGGAGTTTGCCATTATGGGTATGCTCCCGGAATTTGCTCACTCCCTCAACCTCTCTCTGGCTGATGCCGGATACGCCATTACCGCGTACGCTTTGGGGGTGGTGATTGGCGCACCGCTCATTACCATTCTGGGGGCCCGGCTTTCCCGCCGTGAGCTTCTGCTCGTGTTGCTGCTGCTGTTCTGCTTTGGCAATTTCCTGAGCATCGCCATGCCCACTCCGGGGATGGTAGAAGTCGCCCGCTTTATCACCGGCCTGCCGCACGGAGCACTGTTTGGCATTTCAGCTCTGGTCGGGGCGTCTATGGTGGAACGCTCGCGCCGTGGCTGGGCCGTAGGGCGCGTGTTGTCCGGCATTGCCATTTCCACCCTTATCGGTGCGCCGTTTTCCACGTTTGCGGCAGACCATTTTGGCTGGCGCATTGCGTATCTGATTATCGGCTTGTTTGGCGTTCTGACCTTTCTGGGCGTGCTGCGCTATATTCCAGCAGATAAACCCAATCGCAAGAACTCTCCGCTCAAGGAGATAAGCGCCCTTGGCAATACGCAGGTTCTGCTTACCTTGCTAACCGCAGCCGTGGGATTTGGCGGAATGTTTGCCATCTACACCTATCTGACAAGTGTGCTGCAAAACGTGACGCATGTGCCGGAATGGCAGACCATGGTCTATATGGTTCTCTGGGGTGCGGGCATGCTGGTTGGGGCCAATGCCGGGGCCTGGCTGGTGGACCGCAACATTAATATGGCGGCTATTCTGGCCCTTGCAGGCAGCACTGTTGTCATGCTGGTGTTTTCTGCTGTGCTGCACAGCAACCTCAGCCTGATGCTGATTGTTTTCCTGATCCCTGCTTTTGTGAACACCCTTGGCCCGGCACTTCAGACGCGGCTGATGGATTTTGCAGGCGATGCCCAGACCCTTGCGGCCTCCCTCAACCATTCCGCATTCAATATTGCCAACGCGCTTGGCGCGTCCCTGGGCAGCTTTCTGCTGGCACGGCAGTTTGGATATGGCTCACTGGGAGTTGGTGGCGCACTGCTCTCCGCTGGTGGTTTACTGGTTTATCTGGTGGCGCTCGCTCTCCTGAAAAAAAGCGGCCAGCAGGAAGTGCGTGGCCCTATTACCTGACACTGGCCGTTAAAGCCTGAAAATCTCCCTCTTCCTGCCCTTCTACGCAGAAAGAGGGCCTGATTTTTTTGTGCTTCCACAATCCCTTACGCGGCCCCACCCCACAAACCGCGACGTTTGCGCAACACCCCCCTACAAAAATGTCACAAAAACATCACACTTTTGTTTGAAGGCTTTGCATATCTGAAGGTTCAACGGCTAAGAGACCGCTTCTCTTTTCCCCGCATCATCCTTCGGAGTGCTGACCGCAGTGCGCACCAAAAATCTGCTTTTGTCCTCTATCGCGCTGTTTGCCCTGGAACGTCCGGCGCTGGCCGCCGAAGCCACCCCGCAGCACAAGCATACGCCGCGTCATGCGCAGCCCGCATCCAAACGCCCCACAGCAACGCAGGCTGCTGCTCCCAAGGCTAAAGCCGCAGCCCCTGCACACCGCCACACCAAACCGGCTGATCTCGAATCGCACGGCACGGAAAGTGTGTCTGTCACGGCGCGTCAGCTGACAGGGCGTGATGCGGAACAAACCGTTTCCAAAGCCATCATGCGCCAGTATGTGCCGGGCACGAGCCCCTATAAGATGCTGGACCGGATGCCGGGTGTCAGCTTCTCCTCCACCGACCCCTTCGGCATCGACAGTTTTGGTGCCAACCTTTACGTGCGCGGCTTCTTTATGAACCAGCTGGGTGTGACGGTGGATGGCGTGCCGTTGAATGACCAGACCTACCAGTCCGTCAGCGGGATGAGTCTGGCATCGTCCATCATTCCGGATGATATCCAGTCCATGCGCATGTCTCAGGGGGCCGGGTCTGTTGAACTGCCTTCCACCAATACACTGGGCGGCACCATTCAGATCGGCTCATCCGACCCCTCTGAAAAGCGCGGCGGCAAGATCAGTCAGTCTTTTGGCAGCTATAATTCCTACCGCACCTATGTGCGGCTGGACTCCGGTAAACTGAACGACACCGGCACACGCTTTTACACCTCCTATGCCCGTACGGATGAAGGCATGTGGATGGGCCGGGGTGACCAGTTCATGCAACAGGTGGATGCCAAGCTGGTGCAGCCCATTGGCCACCGCAGCCGCATGTCTGCCTTTTTCAACTGGTCCAGCCTGGCACAGTGGAACTATCCGGATACCTCCATTGGTATTCTGCAAAATCTCGGCTGGCGGACGCCGCATCTGTACCCGAACTATGCACAGGCCTACGGCATCGCAAATGGCACCCGGCCTGTGCCTCCGGGGTATAACAATGTGCCGGGGATCAACGGTGCAGATATCGCCATGTATGATGGCGGGCAGTCTGAAACCAACTTTATGGGCGGCCTGCATTTTGACCTCGCGCTGACAGACCGCCTGACGTGGAACACCACGATCTACGGTCACAGCCAGACCGGGTATTACAGCTACACGGATTCAGAAGACCCTTCCCCTAACGGTGCCCCGTTCTCGGAAGAAGTCTGGCAGAACCGTCAGGAACGCTACGGTCTGGACACTAGCCTGCGCTACAAATGGGGCCGTCACACCTTTGAAGGCGGCGTCTGGTATGAAAACAACAACCAGCAGGCTGGCCTCTTCAATTATCAGGAACCCTTACTTGGGCAGGGCGCGCCCCTCAAGGCCGTTGGGCCATATGACGTGTACGGCAAGGCGTTTCTGCAGGGCTACAACTTCCAGTGGACCACCAACGTCATGCAGTTCCACTTGCAGGACAGCATTCAGCTGACACCTGGGCTGGTTCTGCATGCCGGGTTCAAATCCATGGTAGCCACTACGGCTGGCGGCGCGAACTATAATAATGCTGACTGGACGGGTGCTGATGCCCTGCCTAATGGATCTCTGACAGCCTCTCAGGCCTTCCTGCCGCATGTCAATCTGGACTGGCACCTGAACGATCATCACGAGTTCTATGTGGACGTTGCTGAAAACATGCGCGCCTATGAAGTCTCGGCTTATGGTGTGGCCAACTCCATTTATTCTGTGCAGGATCAGGCAACCTTTCAGGCCCAGAAGAAGGCGCTGGAGCCCTCCAAGGCATGGGTTTATCTGGGCGGGTATCGCTATACATCCCGCTATTTGCAGGCGAATGCGACGGTCTATCATGCCAGCCTGATCCACCCGCTGCTGGCCGCAGCCGTGGGCTCCCTGACTAACCCGGTCTCTCAGGTGATCGACTTCGGGCATATTTCCATGCTGGGCGCAAACGGGGCCATCACCCTCACTCCCATCACCGGCCTGAACTTTACGAACACCCTGAGCTACAATAAAGGGACGTATGACCGGAATGTGGATACCGTTGGCGGCAACTACGCACTCGCGGGCAAGAATATCGTCAACTATCCGTCATGGATGTATAAAACGGCGCTGTCCTACACCTGGAAAGGGGCAACGGCGCACTTTGATGCCAACTATTATGGCCGCCGTTATTACAGCTTCATGAACGATACGTCTGTTGCGGGCTACTGGGTTGCCAATGCGGGCCTTGAATATCGCTTTGGTGACATGAGCGTTCTGAAAAACGTGACCGCCAGCTTTAATGTTTATAACCTCTTCAACAACAAGTATATTTCCATGATGGGCCAGAATGATAACCCTGCTGTGGGAGATTATCAGTCCATGGAGCGTGGGGCTGTACGCGAGTTTTTCGGCACTGTCAGCACATCCTTCTAAAAACATGAGGGGGGCAGGTCCCCCCTCACCTCTCAGCACCTTCAGCGCAAATAACGCCAAACTACTGAATAACATATTGTTTTAAAAAACAAATTCACACCCTTTTAAAAAAGAGATTCTCAAGAAAAAACTGTCATAAATCTATCATTTTTCATTCATCGTATTTAGCGTTCATTTTCCGTAAAGAAGCGCAATATCACTCAACGATGGATGCGCAATGTCCCAGACAGTCATGAATTCCTCCGAGGAAAGTGTGCAGCCCACACGCCCCAATATGGACGCGGGCAACAAACCTCTCCATGTCATAATCTTCTTTGCCGTCCTGATCGGGGCGCTGGGGTTTGCCGCCTTCAGCATCCTGCAGGACATGCATTCTGTAGGGGAAGGGCCACTGGCCGTCGGCACGTTCGTGCTGCTTGGCATAGCGCTTGTCATTGCTCTGGGATTTGAATTTGTAAACGGCTTTCATGATACCGCGAACGCCGTTGCCACAGTTATTTACACCCGCAGCCTGCCCCCGCTGGTCGCGGTGATCTGGTCCGGGTTCTGGAACTTTCTGGGGGTTGCCCTTTCCACCGGTGCCGTGGCCTACAGCATTGTCACACTGCTGCCGGTTGAGCTGATTTTGCAGGCTGGCAGCAATGCCGGTTACGCCATGATCTTCGCTCTGCTCATTGCCGCTATTGTCTGGAACCTTGCTACCTGGGCATTTGGCATTCCCAATAGTTCCTCCCACGCACTGGTTGGTTCCATTATGGGCGTGGGCCTTGCAAACCAGATCCTCGCGCCCACCGGCGCTGCCACGCAGGGTGTGGACTGGGGTCAGGTTCAGAAGGTGTTCGCGGCCCTGCTGTTCAGCCCGATCTGCGGGTTTGTTATGGCCGCTCTTCTGCTGCTGGTCATGAAACTTCTTGTAAAAAACAAGGCCCTGTATCGCGCCCCAAAAGGTGATACGCCCCCGCCGCTATGGATCCGCGCTTTGCTGGTCTTTACCTGCACGGGCGTGTCTTTCTCCCACGGTGGGAATGACGGCCAAAAAGGCATGGGGCTGATCATGATCATTCTGATCGGTGCTGCCCCCACGGCTTATGCGCTGAACCGCGCCATGCCGGAAAGTGCGATGCCGGCCTTTATTCAATCCTCATCACACGCCCAGCAGATTTTTGCCAACCACGGCACAGGCACCCCGGCTGACCTGACGGAACAGCAGGCCCGCGATATTGTTGGTGCCGCCCTGCGTGCCAAATCTGTTTCCTCCCCTGAAACCTTTGGCGCTCTGGCCGTGCTGAGCGGCGACATTACGACGTCTGTTAAAACCTATGGTTCCATGAAAGCCGTTCCGGCTGCTGCTGTGCCTAACGTTCGTACAGACATGTATCTGGTGGCAGACGCCATCCGCGTGATGGGTGAAGCCAACGGCTTCGGTGCTGAAGACAAAAAGTCTCTCAAATCCTTCCAGAGCGCACTTTATGACGGCACGCGCTTCATCCCGCTGTGGGTGAAAATCTCCGTCGCCATTGCGCTGGGTCTGGGCACCATGGTCGGCTGGAAACGGATTGTGGTGACGGTCGGTGAAAAAATCGGCAAGACCCACATGACCTATGCTGAAGGCGCTTCGGCTGAGATTGTCGCCATGACCACCATTGGTCTGGCTGAACGCTATGGTCTGCCGGTATCCACCACTCACATTCTGTCCAGCGGCGTTGCTGGCACCATGTGGTCCAATGGCTCCGGGCTACAACTTTCCACGCTGCGCTCCATGGCTCTGGCGTGGGTCACCACCCTTCCCGCCGCTATGGCTATTTCCGGCTTCCTCTACGTGCTGTTCCGTCAGATTTTCTGATCATCAGACGAAAAGCCTAGGCGGTCTTCCCAGAACAGGCTTTTACAACGCAAAGAGGCGTCTCACCGTAAGGATGAGGCGCCTTTTTTGTGTGTGGAATGTGGAGTGGGAGCATACAGCTCCTCAGCACCCGCTGGTGTTACCACCAGCCCATTACGTCATCAAAGAAACTTCAGAACACTCAGATAGATCTCACGCTCTTCATCTGTCGGCTCCACACGCACCCGCACACGGCTGTCCGGTGTGCTGATAATGGACGCATGACGCTGATTGGCGGCATTATCCAGCGTAATGCCTGCCCACTCCAGTGCCTGACAGACCTCCTGCCGCAGCGCATCATCATGCTCGCCAATACCCGCTGTAAAGACCAGTCCGTCCAGACCACCCATAACAGCTGTCAGCGCGCCAATTTCCTGAAGAATGCGATACACGAACAGGCTGAGCGCCTCGGTTATCTGCGCACTCTGTGCCGAACCGGGGTCTTTTGCGCGTAGGTCTCGCAGCACCCGCATGTCGGGCGATACACCGGAAACGCCGAGCAGACCGGATTCATGGTAAAGCGTTTGCACCAGCGTGCGCCAGTCCGCTTTTTCCTCCTGCACCATGTAGAGCAGCACACCCGGATCAATCGCGCCGCAGCGCGTCCCCATCATCAGCCCATCCAGCGCAGAAAATCCCATTGTCGTCTCAAGGCTTTTTCCGTCTTTCAGGGCACACAAACTGGCCCCGCTGCCCAGATGCGCAATAATGGTCCGCCCTGTGGCAAGTGCCGGATCAAGCATAGCAAGGCGCTGCGCAATGTAGTTGTAAGAAATACCGTGGAAGCCATAACGCACCACGCCACTTTCCTCATACCGGCGCGGCAAAGGAAGCAGGCGCGCCACTTTGGGAATGGTGCTGTGAAAGGTGGTGTCAAAACAGGCTATTTGCAGCAACTCTGGCCGCTTTTGTGCAATGGCTTTGGCTGGGGCCAGTGTGGCCTGCTGGTGCAGCGGGTCAAACGGGGTCAGGCGATCCAGCTTATCCAGCACCTCCGGCGTAATTTTTACGGGTGCCAGAAAATCGGCCCCGCCATGCACAATCCTGTGCCCTGCGGCCACTACGTGGCCTTTTTCTGAAAACTGTTCCAGCCAGTGGAAAAGGTGGTCAAAAATATCCAGACCGGTTTCAGACCAGTCTTCCTGCGCAAGAAAAACCCCATCGTGATTTTTGGCGTGAAACCGCGCCCCGTTCGGGTTCTGCTCAATTTCCCCTTTAATAAGGACCGTTGCACTCTGGCTGTCGGCTTTATCGTAAACGGTAAACTTCAGACTGGAAGAGCCACTGTTAAAAACAATAATAACGTCCTGCATTCATCAGCTTCCTTATATGGCTCTTCTTACGTCAGACCCGCACAACATCATGCCGCAGGAGCACTCTCCGGATGTAAATGGCGCGCATAAAGCGCCCCCACAGCAATAGAAGCCAGACGTGCCTGCACACTATCGGCCCGGCTGGTAAGCAGCACAGGCACGCTTGCGCCCAGCACCACCCCGGCGGACTCTGCCTGAGCAAGAAAGATCATGTTTTTAGCCAGCATGTTGCCTGCTTCCAGATCCGGCACCACCAGAATTTGCGCCCGCCCCGCCACCGGCGAGACGATGCCCTTGATTTTAGCGGCCTCTATGCTCACGGCATTATCCATAGCCAGAGGACCATCCAGAATCCCCCCTTCAATCTGCCCGCGCTCTGCCATTTTGCAGAGGGCTGCGGCATCTACCGTCCCCGGAATTTTTGGATTCACGGTTTCTACGGCGGACAGCAGAGCTACACGCGGCTCCCCAAGCCCCAAACCCCAGTGCAGATCAATCGCGTTCTGCACAATGTCCCGTTTTACTGTGAGGTCTGGAAAAATATTGATAGCGGCATCCGTTACAAAAATCAGATCATCATACGAGGGCACAGCAAGCAGAAACACATGACTCACACGTCTGGCCGTGCGCAACCCATTGTCTGGTGAGACAACGGCATGCATCAACACATCTGTGTGCAGGCTGCCCTTCATCAAGGCATGCACCTGCCCGGATTTTACCAGAGCGACGGCCTGTGCTGCGGCCGCTTCCGGCGTAGTAACATCCACAATGGTCGTGCCACCCAGATCAACCCCGCAGGCTTGCGCAACTTCAGTAATGCGCGCGCGCGGGCCGATCAGAACGGGTTCAAGAATATTCTGCTGGGCTGCATCCATCGCCCCTTCCAGCGCATGCTGCTCACACGGCCAGACAATAGCAATACTCACTTTACCGGGGAGTTGTCTGGCGCGCTCTATCAGATTTTCAAAAGCCTGATGGCTTTTTGAGGCCGGGGCAGCGGGCATATCGGCAATGTCATGCACATACTGCTGGGCAGCACATGTCTGCCCGACGGAAGAGATATCCATAGTCTGGGTTTCCTGTTGCGGTTTGTGAACGTTACTGCTCGAAAGCCGGAGTGGAAGACAAAATACGGCGATACTGGTCCCGCAGGAACGTCTCAGCAGCCCGTGCCGTGCCATGTGCGGCCAGCTGCCCTTTGAAGGCCGCCACACTCTGCACGGATCGCGCATCCATCCAGGCCTGCATGTCCGCCAGCATGGTGGCAATAAAGCCCGGGCCATGCCGCAGCAAGGCGGAGGTCACCATTGCCGCATCGGCCCCTGCCAGAAGGCAGCGCACCACGTCCTCACCTGAATT
>NZ_CALLXM010000256.1 GCF_937875265.1 uncultured Acetobacter sp.
CAGCAGGCTTTTATTGAAACAAAATGGTCCATGCTGGGAGCAAAAAGCGGGTTCATGTTTGGTCGGCAGCAGTTTCTGGATGCACCATCCTACATGCTGTACAACCGGGAAACGCCAAACGTACCGCTCTCCTGGAACGGCTTTCGTGGCTACATGGTCTGGCCACGCATCCGCATTGATGGCTGGGATTTTGTGCAGACAAATGACAGCCAGACCAAAATGTTTCATGATACGGAAAACTATAATACCCGTCTGTATGGTTTCAACATGACATGGGCGCCGCCTGATGGCCGCTTCATGGGGGACAGATACAATTCGTTCCTAGATCTGTTTTACGTGGGCTACAAACTGTCCGGCTCATCCGGAGCCATTGCAACGGCCAAAGGTAGCCAGAACGGGTCCAACACCCGGAACAACTTTGGTGTCCGCTGGCATGGCATTGCAGGACCGTTTGAATTTTCTCTTGGCGGCATCTGGCAGGGTGGCGTTTTCAAATATGCCAAAACCAATCAGTCCCGCAACGTGAATGCCTACGCCCTGAACACGCTGGTCGGTTACCGTATTCCGCATGATCGTTTTCATACTTTTGCAGGGTTGCAAACGGATGTGTATTCCGGCGGCAATGCGCGCAAAACGTCTGGCGCGATTGGCACCTATATCTCGCCATTTAACCCGCAGACCAACTATCTGGACACCACAACCTACATGACAGGCTCAAACCTGATCAGCGTGGCGCCTCTTATCCGGGCAACATTCCTGAAATCGCTCAGTTTTCAGGTTAAATATCCGCTGTTCTGGCGCTACAGCCCGAATGACCCAGTTTACAAATCGTCGGGCTCTTACAGCTTCCCCTATCAGTTCAAGGGCAAGTTTGTCGGCATGGCTCCACAGGCCTCTCTGACCTGGCAGATCAACACACATCTGTCCTGGACGCAGTATGTTTCGCGCTTCATGACATCCAGCGCACTGAACCGCGCTGGCGGCTCAAGCGGTACCTATTACCAGTCCAACTTCGTATTCCGGTTTTAAAAATCCCTCAGGCGTGACCGGCTTGCCCGGTCAGCCGAATGGGATCGATGTTGATCGAGGCCAGAGCCTGCCGCCATTTGGAGACATGGTCATGCCCAAACACAATCTCGCGGCTGGCCGGAGCCAGCATCCAGGCATCATGCTGGAAAATTTCCTCTTCCAGCTGCCCGGCCTCCCAACTGGCATGACCCATTGCCAGCAGGGCGTGCTGCGGCCCCCCGCCCTCGGCGACATCTCTCAGCACGTCCAGACTCGCGGTGAGCGTTGCAGAGTCGGTCACCGGCATGCTGCCCTCCCC
The DNA here is from genome assembly GCF_937875265.1 of uncultured Acetobacter sp. Classification (GTDB taxonomy): domain Bacteria; phylum Pseudomonadota; class Alphaproteobacteria; order Acetobacterales; family Acetobacteraceae; genus Acetobacter. Next base: position 1,328 of record NZ_CALLXM010000256.1, read on the forward strand.
TTTCCAGTCTGAAGAGTGCAGTACAAAGCCACGCGCCTCCTCCAACGGGCCACCGGCACACAGACCAAGCCGACGCAATGCAGGGGTGGGCGGAATTTCCAGCTGCTCAAGCAAATCTTCAAAACCAGGTTTTGGCAGACGCCGGTTGACCACCAGCCCCATTGCACCTTCACCGGAAGCATGCGCGCAAAGATAAATGACACTTCTGTCAAACGGGGTTACGCTCAGTGCTGGCGTTGCCACAAGAAGCAGGCCGGTTAATGTGCCACCGGGGCGGACGCAGCGCTCAAGAAGGGAAGCATGTGGAAAAACCATAGGCTGCATATGTGGTGCCTCTGTTTTTTTAGCAACCTTTTCAGTGTTGGTCTGTCTTATTTCAGACCCGTCTAGACACCATTTGCCCTCAGATTTCCGTGTGGGCAGACAAGATAAGAAGAGTCCAAACAATGAACAAACTCTCCAAATTCCTGCGCGCTCTGGATAGCTACCACATCACCAATGAAGATAAATTCGACCTTAGCAAGTATGATCCGAATGATGATGGCAATCTGGGGCTGACAAAGGAAGATGGTGCCAAGCTGCTAAAAACCGTCAAGGAGCAGCTACAGGAATTACAGGACCTGCTTTACGCCAACCAGACCAACTCCATGCTGATCATCATGCAGGGCATGGATGCATCTGGAAAAGACGGCACTATCAAACACGTCATGTCGGGCGTGAACCCGCAAGGCGTCTCAGTTACATCTTTCAAACAACCTGGGCCGACTGACCTTCAGCATGGCTTTTTATGGCGTATTCATGCCGCGGCTCCACAAGTGGGCCGCATCGCAATCTTTAACCGCAGCCAGTATGAAGATGTTTTGGTGACCCGCGTTCACCCGGAAATTCTGAGCAACGAGCACCTCACGGGCCCGGTTAATACGCCGGAATTCTGGAAAGGCCGCTATAGTGACATCCGCCATCTGGAGCATTATCTGAGCCGCCAAGGGACAGTTGTACTAAAATTCTTCCTCCATATTTCCAAAGAAGAGCAGCGTAAGCGGCTTCTGGAAAGACTGGAAGTGCCTGAAAAACGTTGGAAATTTTCTCCGTCCGATATGCGGGAACGGGAATTCTGGGACGACTATACCAGAGCCTATCAGGATGCTATCGCAGAAACAGCGCGGGCCCATGCACCATGGATTGTGGTGCCAGCCAACCATAAATGGTACGCCCGCCTTGTTGTGATCGGGGCGATTATCCGGGCCCTGAAAGGGCTGAACCAGACTGCCCCGAAGCCCCAGCCGGATGTCTCAAAATTTCTGGATGACTATCGTGCCCGCCTGATTGCGGAGAAAAAATAAGAAGGTCTGTTTTTATGATGGCATATTCCCGCCTGCTACCCGCCACGGCTCTCTTTCTTGCAGGCCTTACCGGCCTGACCCTGCCTGCACAGGCCCGGAGCAGGTATGCGGAAACGGCTAACGTTGCCCAGACTGTTTCCCCTTCCTGCGATAATCAGGATTTTCTGTCTAAACAGATTGCTTTTGAAAACGGGGAAGCCAAGGGAGATACTCCCGTGCATATCTGCGGCAAAGTTCTGGCCATCAGCCCCAAAGCCAAGCGCACCCGAAGCGGGTGGCATGGGTATTTCTACCTGTCCGTCAGCCCCACTATTTCCATTCGGATTGTCTCCGGGCTTGATGAGATGCATGCCCCGGCGTGGCCATGGGTCGCCAAGGGGGATCAGGTCGAAGTCGTGGGCCGTTACTATTACGATTCCATCCGACGGCAGGGTGTAGACTGGACCCATCACGGTACCGGCAGATCCTGGCATATACCAGGCTATGTGAGCGTCAACGGCACGCGATACGAATAAAGAAGGCACAACTCTAAAATCTGCATAAAAAACGGCCCGTCTGACTATCCAGACGGGCCGTTTCTTTTTGTCACACTCAAAAGCCGTATTAGTCGGCGGCTTCTTCTTCCCGCTCATTACCGCGCTCATCTTCTTTTGCGCTGCCTTGCGCCTTGCTCGGCAACATATCGAAAACGAGTGCGTCGTTCTTCAGGCCGATTTTCACCGCGCCACCTTTTGTCAGCTTACCAAACAGGAGTTCTTCAGCCAGCGGCTTCTTGATGAATTCCTGAATAACACGCCCTAGCGGACGCGCCCCATAAAGCCGGTCATACCCACGCTCTGCCAGCCACTCCTTGGCCGCAGAAGAGAGTTCGATGGTCACGTTACGGTCAGCCAGCTGCGCTTCAAGCTGAAGCACGAACTTCTCGACCACACAGCCCACTGTTTCCGGCGTGAGGTTAGCAAACGGAATAATAGCATCCAGACGGTTGCGGAATTCCGGAGTGAACAGGCGTTTGATAGCCTCCTCATCTTCCCCTTCCCGCATATCACGGCCAAAGCCGATGGCTTCCTTACTGAGGTCAGAGGCCCCGGCATTGGTGGTCATGATCAGGATGACGTTCCGGAAATCAACCGTCTTGCCATTATGGTCCGTCAGGCGGCCATGATCCATCACCTGCAACAGCACGTTATACAGGTCCGGGTGTGCTTTCTCGATTTCATCAAGCAGCAGTACCGCATGCGGATGCTGGTCAATGGAATCAGTCAGCAAACCGCCCTGATCAAACCCGACATAACCCGGAGGCGCCCCGAGCAAACGGGAGATAGAGTGCCGTTCCATATATTCGGACATATCAAAGCGGATCAGCTCAATCCCCAGCGTAGTAGCAAGCTGACGTGCCACCTCAGTTTTCCCTACACCCGTGGGGCCGGAGAAAAGGTAGTTACCAATCGGCTTTTCAGGGTCACGCAGCCCGGCACGGGAAAGCTTGATAGCGGCTGAAAGCGTATCAATCGCCTCATTCTGCCCAAACACCATTCCCTTGAGGTCTCGCTCCAGAGACCGCAGCACTTCCTTGTCGTCCGCCGAGATGCTCTTGGGCGGAATCCGCGCAATACGAGCGATGATGTCTTCCACATCCTTCAGGTTGACGGTTTTACGCCGCCGCCCTTCCGGCTGAAGCATGCGGGACGCCCCGACCTCATCAATCACGTCAATCGCCTTATCCGGCAGCTTGCGATCATGAATATATTTGGCGGACAGCTCTACGGCGCCACGAATGGCATCATCCGTGTACCGCACCTTGTGATGCTTTTCATAGCTGCTCTTCAGGCCACGCAGAATTTTGACGGCATCATCCACACTTGGTTCCGGCACATCAATTTTCTGGAACCGGCGCACCAGTGCGCGATCCTTTTCAAAGTGCTGACGGAACTCTTTATACGTCGTGGAGCCAATGCAGCGCAGGGTGCCTGCGGCCAGTGCCGGCTTGAGCAGGTTGGACGCATCCATCGCCCCGCCAGACGTAGCCCCTGCCCCGATCACGGTGTGAATTTCATCAATAAACAGGATGCCGTGCGGGTCCTGATCCAGCTCCGTTACCACTGCTTTCAGGCGTTCTTCAAAATCCCCACGATAACGGGTGCCTGCCAGCAGTGCGCCCATATCCAGAGAGAAGATGGTGGCCTTCAGCAGCACTTCCGGCACGTTACCTTCCACAATGCGGCGGGCAAGCCCTTCAGCAATAGCGGTTTTGCCCACACCGGGGTCCCCCACGTAAAGCGGGTTGTTCTTGGTGCGGCGGCACAGGATCTGGATAGTGCGTTCAATTTCTTCATCACGCCCGATCAGCGGATCAACCTTACCGGCAAGAGCCTTGGTATTCAGGTTGACGCAATAGGTGCTGAGTGCGTCCTGATTTTTCTGAGTGCGGCCTTCACCGCGCTCAGCATCCTCACCCTTTTCAGAGCCCGAGTTTGTACCGGTTCCCGCCACAGGGCGACGCGTTGAGCGTTCCGGCGCCTTGGCAATGCCGTGGGAGAGGAAATTAACAGCATCCAGACGCGTCATATCCTGCAATTGCAGGAAATAAACCGCATGGCTTTCACGTTCAGCAAACAGGGCGACAAGTACGTTACCCCCGTTCACTTCGTCCCGCCCGGTGGACTGCACATGAATAGCCGCACGCTGAATAACGCGCTGAAACGCCGCTGTGGGTTTTGGTTCGGTTGGTCGATCTGAAGCCAGACCAGCCAGATCTTTATCAAGAAAACCTGTCAGATCGGTGCGCAGGCGTTCAAGATCAACACCACACGCCCGGAACACCGTTACGGCGTCCGCATCATCAACCAGGGCCAGCAGCAGGTGCTCCAGCGTGGCGTATTCATGATGCCGCTCGCCGGCCAGAATAAGTGCCCGATGTAGCGTCTGCTCAAGATTGCGTGACAACATGACGAGACGCTCCTTTCCCCAGATGCCCAGAGCGCAGTGGCTACGACCGCCGCTTTAGTCCTGGACCATACCCATCATATTTGGCTGCTTTGCAAAGAATTGCGAGTCACAACTGCACAAAAATATGGAATGTGTGGTTTTTTACTGCTCCGCACTTAATCCTTTTCAAGCGTGCATTGCAGGGGATGCTGGTTCTGGCGGGCCAGATCCATCACCTGTGTCACCTTTGTTTCAGCCACTTCATACGTAAAGACACCACACACGCCTACACCGCGTTTGTGAACGTTCAGCATAATATTCGTGGCTTCATCCCGATTCTTCTGAAAAAACCGCTCAAGCACATGCACGACAAATTCCATTGGCGTGTAGTCATCATTGAGCATCAGAACTTTATACATTGCGGGTTTGCGGGTTTTAGGCCGTGCCCGCACCACCACACCGACATCGTTCAGATCATCACCCGAATCGGACCCACCGGTATCCCGCCGTGAAGGCCCGTTGCCCGTATGCAGGACTGAAAAATGACGCGATACCATCGGGCTAGAACTCCGGATCCGGTTTTGGGCAGAAAAAATCATGAGACATCATATTGGTAATCACCTGATGGATGGAAGAGGCTTAGGCTCTGAGAAACGTTCCTAAATCAAGACAATATTGAGGAAAGTGCCTTATTTGTGCCACACGCCGGTCTGACATTTTGTATCAGAAACACCGCGACAGAGTCGGGATTCTCCAGATTTCTTATAGACGCGGTCTTACTATCTGAAGTACCAAACCCATAATATCCTGAAGAAAAACCAGGTAGGATCGCGCAGTGCCAGACATTCACGCAGCAGGAGCCGGGACAGGCCGCCGCAAACAGGCTCACACCAGACGCATACGTCCCTCCCGTCTGCGCAAATGGGCTGGGCTTCTGGCTGGCGTGGCGCTGGGCAGCTTCATGACGGAGCGTGCGGCCCACGCACAGTATGCCGGGCAGTTAAGCTCCATTGTCATGGATGCCAGAACCGGTGCAGTTCTTTCTCAGGAAGACCCGGATCTGCGCCGCTACCCTGCCAGCCTGACCAAGCTGATGACTTTGTATATGGCTTTCTCCGCACTGCGTGCCGGCACCATTACACTCGGTCAGACAGTTCCAGTTTCCATTCACGCCTCCACCATGGAGCCTTCAAAGCTCGGCCTGGTTCCCGGCTCTCACCTGACGGTAGAACAGGCCATGCTGGCTCTGGTAACCAAATCTGCCAATGACGCCGCCTGCGCTCTGGGTGAACTTTTGGGCGGTGGAAATGAGCCACAGTTTGCTGCCATGATGACGCAGCAGGCCCGCGCTCTGGGTATGAACAGCACAACATTCCGTAATGCTTCCGGCCTGCCGGACCCGGACCAGCTGACCACCGCGCGTGATCTGGCTGTTCTGGCCCGCCATATCGTGACGGATTTTCCGGAAAATTATCATTACTTCTCCGTAGCGGCTTTCCGCTTCCACGGACGCATGATTCCCAACCATAACCCCATGCTGAAAGCCTATGTGGGCGCAGATGGTATGAAGACGGGATACACGCAGGAAGCCGGACGCAACCTCGTAACCTCCGCTCTCCGCAATGATGTGCGGCTGGTGGGTGTGGTGCTGGGGGCCTCCTCCAACACCCAGCGCACGCTGGCCATGTCAGACCAGCTTGATCGCGGGTTTGATGCTGAGGGTGTGGCACCTGTGGCACGTCCATTGCTTCTGGCCCGGAATACCGTCACATCACGCCATACTCGCGGTGGACGTGTGATCATGCTGGCTGCGGCCTCTTCCCGTCACGGCGCCCCTATGGAAGTAGCCGAAGCACCTGCTGCTACCCGTCGCACAGCCACGCGCCATGGTCGCCACTATGTTCTGGCCAGTCCGGTTTCTGGCGGGCATCATATTCGTCTGATCGGAGCCAAGGTGCGGCCCGCAACGGCCACAACACATCGGGCTCGTGCTGGCCATACTTCACGCAATCATACCTGATTTCTTTATTATAACCCGCTTCCTGCCCGGAAGCGGGTTGCCTTTGCCGCGCCCTGACTCCATTTTGCACATCTCTTTAAAACGAGAGCTGTATTAATAAGGGAGTATCAGCATGGCGGGCAGAAACGGTATTGTTCTGCATAACGAACAGGATTTTGTGGGCCTGCGCGCCGCGGGCCGCCTTGCGGCCGCCACGCTGGATATGATCACCCCTTACGTTAAGCCAGGCGTGACCACTGGTGAACTCAACCGCATTATTCATGAGTACACGCTGGACCACGGCGCTATTCCGGCACCGCTGAACTATCGCGGCTTTCCCAAATCCTGCTGCATTTCCATCAACCATGTGGTCTGCCACGGTATTCCTGGTGACAAAGCGCTGCTGGAAGGCGACATTGTCAATATTGATGTCACATCCATTGTTGATGGCTGGTACGGTGATAACAGCCGGATGTACACTGTTGGCAAGGTGCCGCTGAAGGCTTCCAAACTGATTAAAACCACCTATGACTGCCTGATGCGCGGCATTGAGGTGGTACGCCCCGGCGCAACGCTGGGTGACATTGGCCATGCCATTCAGACACTGGCTGAAAAAAACCGGTATTCCATTGTGGAAGATTTCTGTGGGCACGGCATTGGCCGCACCTTTCACGCAGAACCCACAGTCCTGCACTTCGGCAAGCCCGGACAGGGCACAAAGCTGAAAGCCGGAATGGTTTTTACCATCGAGCCAATGCTAAATATCGGCAAAGCTGAAGTGAAAATTCTCGATGATGGCTGGACGGCTGTCACGCGGGACCGGTCTCTGTCCGCCCAGTTTGAGCACATGCTGGGAGTGACGGAAACCGGCTACGAGATTTTCACACTGTCTCCCGCTGGCTACACCTGCCCGCCTTACCCGACTGAAAGCTGAGCCTCATGCCTGTTCTGCCTCACCGCACCCTGTTTGCCCTGCGTTCTGCCGCACTGGTTCTGCTGGCCTGTGGTGCAGGCAGTCTGCCCACCCTGTCTTTTGCAGCGGCTCCACAACCCGCTGACGCGCCGGACCCGCTGGCATATGGGTCCAGCCAGCCGGAAGGCCTCCCGCCACTTGCCCCCACACCGGGGCAGCATGGCATGGCGGTTTCTGCTCAGAAACTGGCCTCTGACGTTGGCGCGCGTATTATGGCACAGGGCGGGAATGCGGCGGATGCTGCCGTGGCCATGGGTTATGCTCTGGCCGTGGTTTACCCCGCAGCAGGCAATATTGGCGGCGGTGGCTTCATGCTGCTGCGTGAACCTGGCAAACAGGCCGTGTTTATCGACTTCCGTGAAAAAGCCCCGGCTGCCGCCCGCGCCGACATGTATCTGGATGCCAAAGGTAATGTGATCCCGGATCTTTCCGTCACGGGCTGGAAGTCCGTGGCCGTTCCCGGCACGGTAGCCGGGCTGGACATGGTGCATCGCAGATGGGGGCACCTCTCCCGCAAAGCCGTCATGGCTCCGGCCATCGCTCTGGCACAAAAAGGGTTTGTGCTGGCAGAAGGCGATGTTTCCCTTCTGAACACCTCGACCGATGCTTTCCGGGCGGATCCGTTCGCCCGTTCCATTTTCCTGCGTCCCGATGGCTCCCCCATGCAGGTGGGTGACCGTCTGGTCCAAAAGGATCTTGCCCGCTCTTTAGAGCAGATTGCACATAAGGGGCCGGACGCCTTTTATAAAGGCCCGATTACACAAACCATTGTGGCGGAATCGAACAAGAATGGCGGCCTGCTTCAGGCTTCGGATTTTGCACAGTATGCACCGCGTGAGCTTACCCCGTTACGCTGCCAGTATCGTGGGTTTCAGGTTGAAACCGCACCGCCTCCCAGCGCTGGTGGCATCGCCCTGTGCGAAATTCTGGATATTCTGTCCGGCTATGACATGCGCGCGCTCGGCCTGCACACAGCCCCCGCCCTGCAACGTGAAATTGAAGCCATGCGCCACGCTTATTCAGACCGGCGAGACCTTGGTGACCCTGCCTTTGTGAAAAACCCGGTGGAACACCTGCTGGACCCCGCTTACGCGGCAGATGTGCGCGCCCATATCCCCATGGATCAAGCCGTCCCGTCCAGCACCCTGAAAGCAGGAGACAGCACGCCGGAGAAGCACGAGACAACCCAGTTCTCCGTGATTGATAAAAACGGATTTGCTATTTCCACCACCTACACATTGAACGGCTGGTTTGGTGCGAAGGTGATGGGCGGCAACACCGGCATTTTCATGAATGACGAGATGGACGATTTCTCCGCCAAACCCGGCTCTGCCAACATGTTCGGGATTGTCGGGAGTGCTGCAAACGCTATTGCGCCGGGCAAAACGCCGTTGTCCTCCATGTCTCCCACCATCCTCTCGCGTGATGACAAGCCGGTGCTGGTTATTGGCAGCCCCGGTGGCTCCCGTATTCCCACCATCGTGCTCTCTGTTGTGCTCGGCGTGGTGGATTACGGGCTGGATATCCAGCAGGCCATTGACCTCCCCCGCCTGCACCAGCAGTGGCTGCCTGAAGCTGTGGAAGTTGAAAGCGGCGCGGTCTCCCCTGATGTTGAAAAAGCACTGGAACATGAGGGCTATCATTTTGCACCCCATGCACCTTGGGGCATGCCGGAAGGTATTCTGGTGGGCGGCCCCCGTCTGGGTGAAAAAGGCACAGCCCGCTACTATGGCGGATACGACCGCAGGCACCCCGGTGGCGGGGCTGTAGGCGAGTAATCTGCACGGAGGGAACGGCACCGTTTCATAGAGCGTTTGTCTGAAAAATCAGCTACGCAAAAGTCTATGTCCCGGAAAGCCTCTTCCCTCCCGTTATCTTCCCCCTCCACGACGTCTGACGTCGTTCAGCGCTACTCGCCCCTTCTGGCCCTGATTATGGCCATGGCGACGTTTATGCAGAATCTGGACGGGGCCATTATCAATACCTCCCTGCCGCAGATGGCCCGCTCCTTTGGGGTGAAGACGCTGGATCTGTCCCTTGGAGTGACGGCCTATATGCTGGCCTCAGCAGCGGTGGCCCCTCTTGCCGCATGGCTGGCCACCAAATTTGGCGAAAAGCGCATTATGTGGATGGCTATTCTGCTGTTCACGCTGTCCTCCTTCCTGTGTGGGGTGGCGCAGGAGCTGACGGAATTTGTCTGCGCCCGCATTGGGCAGGGGTTTGCCGGGGCCGTCATGATGCCCATCGGCACAGCCATTATGCTGCGTTACACTCCCAAACAGGACCTGATGCGCGCGCAGTCCGTCACCGTCTGGCCTGCGCTGACAGCGCCAATCATCGGTCCGGTTCTGGGGGGCTATATTACCCAGAGCATCGGCTGGCGCTGGAATTTCTGGCTTAACCTGCCAGTGGGCCTGCTGGCGATTATTGCCGTGCTGCGGGTTGTGCCCTCCGCGCCCAGAGAAGACGCTCCCCCGCTGGATATCCGCGGGCTTGTGCTGTGTGCCAGCAGCCTGACCTGCCTTCTGGCGGGCCTGCAACGCTCTGCCGAGACCGGGTCTGCTCGTCTGCTCGCTTTAGCCCTTATTCTGACGGGAAGTGTCACGGGTTTTCTGGCCATCCGGCACCTGCGGCGGCACCCGACCCCCATCCTCTCACTGGATGTGCTGAATCATGCAAGCCTGCGCTATGCATCCTTTTATCCGGGCCTGATCTTCCGTGGGGTGTTTTCTTCCGCCCCGTTCCTGCTGCCTCTGTTCTTCCAGCTCGGGTTTGGCTTTTCCCCCGCACGGGCAGGCACGTGGCTGCTGGCTTATTTCTGCGCTAATCTGGGCATCAAGCCGTTTACCTCTACCATTCTCCGCTGGGGTGACTTTAGGAACATTCTGTTCTTTAACGGGTTTCTCGTCTCACTCTCTCTGGTGCTGTTCGTGTTTCTCACACCACAGACGCCAGATATCCTGCTGATGCTCGCACTCGCCTTTGCTGGCATGACACGCTCCATGCAGCTCACCAGCCTTTCGACCGTCGCCTTTGCCGATATCTCAACACCTGAGCGCAGCAAGGCAACCAGCATGATGTCTATTCTGAACCAGACAGGCTCAACCGCCGGAGTGGCCTTCACTGCTTTTTGTCTGGCCCTGCTGGAGTCCTTTTACGGGCATCCCACCATCGGTCTTTCGGAAATTCATATGGCGTTTCTGATTACCGCCGTCATCGTCCTGATCGGCACGCTTGGATTTGCCCGCATGCCCAAAGAGCTTGGACAAGACGTGACAGCAGGCCGGCGCGCCCGTTAACGCTGCTTAGGCCCCGCATCGGGCAGCACGACAGTCACGGGCAAACCCTTACAGCCGTTGCAGCGTATGCGGGCGGCCTTCCGGGTCCCGCACCTGCAAGGCACCGTCCACATAGTCCGGGCCGAGCGGCACCTTGCCGTAACCGCCGGGAATATCCAGCACATAGGTTGGCCAGGCCAGCCCCGTGACGCGCCCGCGCAAACCCGCCAGAAGGCGTTGCCCTTCCTCCACCGGCACATGGAACCGCGCCGTGCCGGGGGCCGGGTCGAGCTGATGCAGATAATAAGGCCGCATCCGCACTTCCACCATGCTGCGAAACAGGTCTTCCAGCGCCTGTTCACTATCATTCACCCCGCGCAACAGCACAGACTGGCCCAGCAACGGCACGCCCCGCCGCACAAGGCTCTTCATGCAGGCACGTGCTGCATCTGACATTTCCCTCGCATGGTTAATATGGACAGCCATCCACAGGGCTTTATCGGTTTCCAGCACATCCAGCAGGGCATCGGTCACACGCTCCGGGGCTGCAACCGGCACCCGTGTGTGCAGGCGAATGGTGGTCACATGCGGCATGGCGGACAACGCCGTGATGATCTGTCCAAGCCGACGCGGAGACAGCATCAGCGGGTCTCCACCCGTCAGAATAACTTCCCGAATTGCAGGGTGGCCACGCAGCCAGTCCAGCGCTTTTTCCAGCGCGGCATCATCCAGAACCCCGCCATCCGGCCCTACATGCTCGCGCCGGAAGCAGAAGCGGCAGTAAAGCGGGCACACCAGCAGCGGCTTGAGCAAGGCGCGGTCTGCATAACGATGCACAATGCCCGGCACGGGGGAGAGCGCCTCATCCCCAATCGGGTCAGACCGTTCCTCCGGCGTGACCACCAGTTCCTCTGGTGAGGGAATGACCTGCACGCCAATCGGGTCATCCGGGTGTTCAATCAGGTCCAGAAACGCAGGCGGAATGGCGGTGGCATATTCTCGCGCCACAGCTTCAAGCGCGTCTTTCTGGTCAGGCGGAACCAGACCTGCGGCGATCAGATCCTCAGGGGTGCGCAAAAGCCTGCGGGCGGGCGGATGGGGCTTGACCGGGTGAGACATGTGACGGCTCTACTCTGAGCATGTCCAGTCCTGCAATCCCACAGAGCAACTCTGTCCACCCAGATCCCGCGCATATTCGTGACCGTCTGCCCTTCCTGCGCCGCCGAGGGCTGATGACACGCGGCATCCGCGCCTTTCTGGAAGCACGCGGCCATATGGAAGTGGAAACCCCCTACGCGGTGCCCACGCCGGGGGAAGAAGTGCATTTGCACCCCTTCCATACCGTGCGGGAAACACCGCAGGGCGCGCAGGAAAACCTGTTCCTGCACACCAGTCCGGAATTTGCCATGAAGCGGATTGTGGCTGCTACGGGCCTGCCGGTGTTCCAGTTTGCGCGGGTCTGGCGCAATGGTGAACAGAGCGCCCTGCACGCCTCGGAATTTACCATGCTGGAATGGTACCACCCCGATGCGGGGCTGGACGCGCTGATGGATGAAACCGAGGCCCTGATCAAAGCCGTGCTCCCGCCCCGGCTGGAACATACTGGCCCGCAACTGGACCAGACTCTGGAAATCCAGTCCCCTTTTGAACGCCTGAGCATGGAAGACGCCTTCCGCCGCCACGCAGGCGTAGACCTGCTGCCAACGGAAGGGAATGCCGCAGCTCTGGCACAGGCTGCGGGCTGCACCCTCCGCACAGAAGAAACCTGGGAAGACCTGTTTTTCCGGTTGCTGCTGGAACGGGTGGAACCGGCCATCGGCCGCACGCGCCCGACTTTTCTCACCCACTGGCCCGCCAGCCAGGCGGCCCTTGCCCGGCAAGACCCTGCGGACCCGCGCGTAGCCCTGCGTTTTGAGCTTTATGCCGCAGGCGTGGAGCTAGCCAATGCCTTTGAAGAACTGACTGACGCCAGCGAACAGCGCCGCCGTTTTCAGGCAGACCGCACCGCCCGCAAGGCGCTCTACCCCACACGGGCAGACTGGCCGATGGATGAAGCACTGCTGGATGCCCTGCCCCACATGCCCCCCTGTTCCGGCATTGCACTGGGGTTTGACAGGCTTGTTATGCTGGCCTGTGGTGCACGCCGGATACAGGATGTCTTGTGGCTAAGCCGTTAGTCTGTAAGATTTAGCCTGGCTGTTCGTTACCCTTCCTCTGGTAGTGTGATCATTATACTATTGGACTGGCATGTTTCACCCTGTCTGGATCTCGTCATGACGCATAAAAAACTCCTTCTTCTGGCGAGCATGCTGTCTCTGGCAGCTTGTCAGGTGCCTACCGCCAAAGAACGCCGCCAGCTGGATTCCATGATAGGCAAACAAGCCACGGATGTGGTGCGAGCCTTTGGCGTTCCTACCCGCCAGTTTACCTCCGGCGACCATACGTTCCTTGCCTACATCAACCAGCAAACTGATTATTCTGTCTCTTATACACATCTCCGAGCCCACGAGACACTGAGCGATCTCGT
>NZ_CALLXM010000257.1 GCF_937875265.1 uncultured Acetobacter sp.
GGGATCAGATCCCCCCGCCCGGCCATAATCTCACCCGTCACCTGTTTAACAAACAACGGGGCATTATCAGGCACAACCGGTGGCATAGCCACAGCCCCGGCGGCCTGAGCTGGCACACTCACCTCATGCAGGGCAGCAATCGCGGCATCCACCGCGCGGAAATTCAGCTGAACAACAGCGTCGCCTTTAGCCCCGTAGGATTTTTGAATGGCCTTCTTGATTTCCGCAATCGCTTCATCCGCAGGCAGCACGTTTGAAAGATGAAAGAAACAGGTTTGCAAAATGGTGTTCACACGCGGGCCAAGGCCCAGTTTCAAGGCCACATCAGACGCATTGATCACAAAAAACCGCAGTTTTTTAGAAACAATCTGATCCTGCACTTTTCTGGGCAGATGATCCCATACTTCGTCTGCGGCATACGGGCTGTTCAGCAGAAAAGAAACGCCATTATTCGCAGCGCTCAACACATCCCGCCTGAACAGAAAATCAAACTTGTGACAGGCCACAAAATCAGCATGACGGATGAGATACGGCGCATTAATCGGGCTTTTGCCAAACCGGACATGTGAAGCCGTTTCACCCCCTGATTTATGGGAGTCATAGTCAAAATATGCCTGCGCAAACCAGCCCGGTTTTTCACTCAGAATTTTAACGCTGTTCTTGTTGGCCCCTACTGTGCCATCGGCCCCCAGACCATAGAACAGGCAGCGCACCGTACCTTCCGGCTCAATATCAAAGTTTTCATCGTATGTGAGGCTGGTGTGCCCCACATCATCCAGAATACCGACGGTAAAGTGGTTTTTGGGTGCGGGCTTTGTCAACTCATCAAACACAGCCCGCGCCATAGCCGGGTTGAAATCTTTGGACGACAGGCCATACCGGCCACCAATGACACGCGGCATGTGCGGGAACGCACCCTCCGCCACACCTTCGGCCAGCACGCCAACCACATCCGCATGCAGCGGCTCCATGGGAGCCCCCGGCTCCTTGGTGCGGTCTAGCACGGCAATGACTTTGACGCTTTTAGGCAGAGCATCGAGAAAATGCTTTGCAGAGAACGGGCGGAACAGGCGTACCTGCAAAACGCCGACCTTCTGCCCCTGCTGGCACAACCATTTTGCCGTCTCGCGCACAACTTCTGCGCCAGACCCCATGCAGACCACAACGCGCTCTGCATCCGGCGCGCCATTATAACGGAACAGCTCATACTGCCGCCCCGTGAGGGAGGCAAAGCGGTCCATGACGGATTGTACAGCTTCCGGCACACGCTCATAGAATGGATTTACAGATTCACGGCTTTGGAAATATGTATCCGGATTCTGCCATGTTCCGCGAACAAACGGATTTTCCGGGCTTAACCCGCGCTTGCGGTGTGCCAGAACCAGCTTATCATCAATCATGGCGCGGATGGTGTCATCCGGCACCAGATGCAGGCCGTTATATTCATGTGATGTCCGGAACCCGTCCGTGTAATGAATAAACGGAACACGCGCCGCCAGCGTGGACGCTTGCGCGATCAACGCCAGATCATGCCCTTCCTGCACGGAACTTGCCCCCAGAATGGCAAAACCCGTTGTGCGGACAGCCATGATATCCTGATGGTCCCCAAAGATGGAGGACGCCCCGGCTGCCAGCGCACGCGCTGCCACGTAAAAGACTGTCGAGGTCAGTTCCCCAGCAATCTTGAACATGTTGGGGATCATCAGCATCAGACCCTGAGATGCCGTGAAGGTGGTGGTTAGTGCCCCGGTTTGCAGAGAACCATGCACACACCCGGCCGCCCCGCCTTCGGCCTGCATTTCCTGCACAACCGGGATGGTATCCCAGATATTGCGAAGCCCCTGATCCGCCCAGGCATCCGCCAGTTCAGCCATGGTGGAGGATGGCGTGATGGGGTAGATGGCGCAGACTTCGTTTACGCGATACGCAATATGGGCAACAGCGGTGTTGCCATCCATGGTCACAATTTGATCAGTCATGACGCTTTCCCTTCTCACGCGCGCACTTTGAAATCGACCGGGGCAATGGGTTCTCCAAGGCTTCCGGTGGTCGCGTGCTCATCCTGTGGTTCGGGCTGCATTTCTATAGCGTGGCAGGGGCATTGGGCGGCACACAGCGCACAGCCTGTGCAGAGGTCCAGAGAGACCTCATATCCCTTCCCGCGCCCCAGCCGGGTAATGGCCTGCTCCGGGCAGGCGGCAAAACAGTTGTCACACTCAAAACAATTCCCGCAGGACAGGCAACGGCCTGCCTCATAACGGGCATCCCGCTCACTCAGCACGGCGGTGACTTCATCAAAATCAGTGCGCTGCGCTACCGGGCGCTCCTGCTGCGTCCGGCGCGGGGCATCCCGGTAATCAGGCAGGTGCAGCATGTCAAAGCTCACCACCGGATGACTGGCCGGATGCACATAGGTCTCACCATTCAGATACGCATGAATGGCCTGCGCAGCGCGCTTGCCGTGGCCGGTTGCCGTCGTCATGGTGCGCGCACCACCAATACAGTCACCGCCTGCAAAAATTCCGGCCTCGCCGGTCATCAGCGTCGTGGCATCCACCGCAACCGTATCATTTTTCTGCACGCTCACTTTGGGCGTGGTGGTGAGCAGAGACAGATCACTGTGCTGCCCCACCGCCATAACAACAGAGTCTGCAGCCAGCGTGGTTGTCTCACCCGTGGGGGTGACGCTGCCATCTGCGTTCATGGTCACTTTTTCCACAATCAGGCCGTCGGCCCCAAAGTGATCCACCACATTCAGCCAGCGGATTTTAACACCTTCCGCAAAAGCCTCAGCGGCTTCACCCGGCAAGGCTTCAAGGTGATCCTGATCATACCGGAAGACCATCACCACATCCTGCGCCCCAAGGCGCGCAGCCGTGCGGGCAGCATCCATGGCCACATTGCCACCGCCCACAACAGCCACCACGCGGCCAAGCTGCGGCTTTTTCTCGTGGCTGACATCATCCAGCAGGCTGACGGCATCAATCAGCCGTTTGCCATCGCCTGTGGGCACGTTCAGGTGGTTGGCCATCTGTGCACCAACAGCCACAAAAACCGCATCAAACCCGCCCTCAGCCTTGGCTTTAGCCAGATCATCTACCTTTACGCCGCATGTCAGCATTACACCGGGCATGGCGGTAATCCGGGCGATTTCCTGCTGAAGTTCTGTGCGCGGCAGGCGATAAGCGGGGATGCCATGCATCATCATGCCACCCGGCTCCGCTGCGGCATCCCGCAGCTCTACCGCATGCCCCTGCCGCGCCAGATGATATGCGCATGACAGGCCTGCTGGCCCTGCCCCAACAATCAGCACCTTTTTGCCGGTTGGTGGAGCAGCTTCAAACGTCCAGCCCTGCCGGAGCGCTTCATCACCGAGAAAACGCTCAACCGCGTGGATGGATACAGCATCATCCAGTGCCCCACGGTTACACCCGCTCTCACATGGATGGTAACAGGCCCGGCCATGCACGGCGGGCATGGGGTTATTAGCGACCAGCGCATGCCATGCCTGCTCGTACTGCCCGGCCTGTGCGTGGGAAAGCCAGCCCTGAATATCCTCACCCGCCGGGCATGCCTGATTACAGGGCGGCAGAAAATGTTCGTAAACCGGCTTCTGCCATCTTCGGCTTCCCACACCGCGCCGCGCAGTGTCCTGCATAATCTGCGTCATATCGTGGAGCTTCATAGGCATTTTTATTCCCCCGTCGCGTGCGGCACAAAAACAAGACACTGAGCAGAACTGCAGCAGGCACGCCCGACACGTCATGGGGTGCAACCCTATAAAACACGAACACTTTGTCAACTTTACAAATTTATGAAAAATGAAGAATTTTTATAGATTTCTTGATTTAGATTATTGCGCCGCCCTGAAAGCCTTATTCCCCGGTAAATCAACACTAATCCAGACTTAAACGGTTCCGTATGACGCCCAATCAGGTTTTGAATAATAACTTGACGTTACCGTCATAATTTAAGCATAGTGCCGCCTCCGTAAATGACCCCATCCTGTCACCCCTCCGCTTTTTTGCCATACAAGGTTCATTGTGAAAGCTCCTTTAAAAATCACGATTATTGCTGCATCCCTCCTTGTTATCGCAGGGGGTGCATTTGCATGGCATCATCATCAGCTGGCTGAAAGCGTGCCGGACGGTATTCTTTACGGGAATGGTCGGCTTGAGTTCACCCGCGTGGATGTTGCCGTGAAATATCCGGGCCGGATCACAAAACTTCTGGCGCAGGAGGGGGATACCGTCGCGGTCAATCAGGTTCTGGCACAGGAAGACACCGCTACCGTGCAGACCCAGTATGATCAGGCAACAGCCCAGCAGGACCGTGCCGCCAGTGCGGCTGATCGTGCAGCGGCGGAAATGACTGCGCACCAGGCCTCCCTGCACCTCGCGCAGGATGAACTGCGCCATGCACAGACCATGCGGCGGCAAAATCTTGTGTCGGACATGGAAGTCACGCAACGTCGCACACAGTTTGAGTCCGCTCAGGCCGCTGTTCAGGCCGCAACGCAAGGTGTGCAGGAAGCCCTTCATGCAAAAGAAGGTGCCGCCGCACAGGTCCGGCAGATCCAGACCGTGCTGGATGATATGACGCTTCGCGCCCCCGTCGCGGGCCGCATTGAATATCGTATTGTGGAAACAGGCAGTGTTCTGGCACCGGGCGGGCGCGTTTATTCCATGCTGGACCCGGTTGACCCGTATATGACTCTCTTCTTTCCCACCGCCGCCATGAGCACGCTCAAGGTTGGGGATGAAGCCCGCATCAGGTTTGACGGGGTTGCATCCCCGGTGCTGGCCACTGTGTCCTTTATTGATAGTCAGGCCCAGTTCACGCCCAAATATGTGGAAACCGCAACGGAGCGGGAACAGCTTGTTTATCGTGTCAAACTGCGCGTTACACCAGAAGAACAGCAGCACCTTGGCACGTTTTTAAAGGCTGGCATGACGGGCGAAGGCTATATTAAACAACGCCGGGATGCCGCATGGCCCAAGGCAGCACTGCGTAGCGGCGCTGAGTAATGAGCGCCCCTCCCTCTGAAATCCGTGTGGAAGGCGTGCGCCATGCCTATAATGGCCGCGACGTTCTGCATGATATTTCACTCACCCTTCCCGCCGGGCAGACCATTGCCTTTGTCGGGCCAGATGGCGTTGGTAAATCCACTCTGCTAGGGCTGATTGCCGGGGTGCGACACCTGCAAACCGGCAGCATTCACACGCTGGGCGTGGATATCAGCAACAAGGCCGAGCGCGAGGCTTTTCTGAGCCGCCTCGCCTTCATGCCGCAGGGTTTGGGGAAAAACCTCTACCCCACGCTTTCCGTGCGCGAGAATATTGACTTCTTTGGCCGCCTGTTTGCGCTGGATGCGCCTACCCGTGCAAACCGCATTACGCACCTGCTGGACTCAACCGGCCTTGCTCCTTTCCCCAATCGGCCGGCAGGCCAGCTCTCGGGTGGCATGAAGCAGAAGGTCAGCCTGTGCTGCTCTCTGGTGCATGACCCGGACCTGCTGATTCTGGATGAACCGACAACTGGCGTGGACCCTCTCTCCCGCCGCCAGTTCTGGGCGCTGGTGGACCAGATGCGGGCTGAGCGGCCTTCCATGACGGTAATTGTTTCCACCGCGTATATGGATGAAGCCGAGCGGTTTTCCTGGCTGGTCGCTATGAATGACGGGCGCATTCTGGCTTCCGCTCCCACAGCAGACGTCAAGAAACAGACCGGCACCACCTCGGTTGAGGACGCCTATACCTCCATGCTGCCGGAAGCAGACCAGAAGGAAATTTCGGACTTTACCATCCCGCCATATGAGGATGACGGCAGCCCGCCGGTTATTGATGCTGAAAATCTGACCCGCCAGTTCGGGTCTTTTAAAGCTGTTGATAATGTCAGCTTCCGCATCAAGCGGGGTGAAATTTTCGGCTTTCTGGGCTCCAATGGCTGCGGCAAGTCCACCACCATGAAAATGCTGACCGGGCTGCTGGATATTACCAGCGGCACGGCCACCCTGTTTGGCCGCAGGGTGACGCCGGGAGACATGTCCACGCGTATGCGCATTGGCTACATGTCTCAGGGTTTTTCACTTTATGAAGAACTGACAGTCCGGCAAAATCTGATGCTTCAGGCTGAACTTTTTCGCCTACCAGTTGCCGAGGCTAAACAGCGTGTTGACACCATGCTTCAAAGCTTCAAGCTTAATGAAGAAGCAGACAGCCGCCCCACTGGCCTGCCGCTGGGCTTCAGGCAGCGCCTGCAACTTGCTGCGGCCTGCATCAATACCCCTGATATTCTCATTCTGGACGAGCCCACCTCCGGCGTGGACCCGGCTGCGCGGGATATGTTCTGGAAACATCTTGTCGCACTCTCGCGTGATCAGCATGTGACAATCTTTGTTTCCACCCATTTCATGAATGAAGCTGCACGCTGCGACCGCATTTCCCTGATGGATAAGGGGAAAGTGCTAGCCATGGGCACCCCTGACGAGATTACTCAGGAAGCCCATGCCGCAACCCTTGAGGATGCGTTCATCTCGTTCCTTGAGCATGCAGGCAACACCGTTAATGCCGCCAGCACGCCGCAGCGTGCTCCGGCCAACGCTGGGCCAGCGCGAACAATTCCGTCTTACATCCGCTGGTTTTCGCGCTGCTGGGCCTTTGCCCGGCGAGAGGCCGTGGAGCTGACGCGCGATCGCCTGCGCCTGATGTTCGCCATCCTTGGCCCGACCATTCTGCTGCTTATTTCGGCTTACAGTGTCTCGTTTGATATCAACACCATTCGCTACACCGTAGCGGATTATGACCACACCCACGCCAGCCGGGAGCTTGTCGAACAGTTCCGTGGCTCGCACTATTTTCACGAAACCGCATTTTCCCCGGACCGGGAAACTGTGGAAACCCGCATTCGTCAGGGGCAGGTTGCGCTGGGGCTGGATATCCCCGATGGCTTTGGGCGAGATCTGGCCGCAGGCCGCAACCCGGCTGTGGGCGTGGTGATTGACGGCGCCATGCCGTTCCTTAGCGCCAATGTTCGCGCGTATGTGGATGCCGTGCTGCTCACCTACGCCGCAAGCATGCAGAAAACCCTGCCGCCCTCTGCAACAGCCAGCCTGACACCTGTCAGCATTGTGCCGCGCTTTGTTTATAATCAGGAATTCCGCAGCATTTATGCCATGACGCCGGGCACCATTATGCTCGCCCTGATCCTGATCCCCACCATGCTGACAGCCCTTGGCGTGGTGCGGGAGAAAGAAATTGGCTCCATCATGAACCTCTATGCCTCCCCCGCCAGTTCGGGCCAGTATCTGATAGGCAAGCAACTGCCTTATGTGGCGCTGGCCATTATTGCCTATCTGGTACTGGTGGCTCTGTCCGTTACAGTGCTGGGAGTACCGCTGAAAGGCTCTTTCATCGGCCTGACTATCGGGGCTGTGCTGTATATTCTGGCCTGCACCGGGCTGGGGCTGCTGATTTCAACCTTTGTAAGTTCTCAGGTTGCGGCCATTTTCGGCACGGCCATTATCTGCCTGATTATGTCCGCCAATTTCTCCGGCCTGCTCTACCCCATTTCCACCCTGACAGGCGTGACCTACTACCTCAGTGAGACGTTCCCCGCCTCCTGGTTCCAGCTCATCTGCCTGGGCAGCTTTACAAAGGGTTTGGGGATAAAATCCTTCCTTTCCATGTATGCCGCTCTGGCTGGCTTTGCTGCGACTTACATGCTGGGCGCTCGTCTTTTTCTCAAAAAGCAGGATTCATAATGCTGCGCTGGGTCCTGAATGTCGGCCTGCTGTGCCGCAAGGAATTTTACAGCCTGATGCGGGACTTCGTCCTGTTGGGGCTGATTGTCTTCTCATTTTCTGTTGCCATTGTGCTGGTTGCGCATGGCGTGAAAATTGATGTCTCAAACGCGACCGTTGCGTTTATTGATGAGGACCATTCCGCCCTCTCCCGCCAGCTCCGCTCCGTGGTGCTGCCCCCTTATTTCAAGCCCCCCACCCTGACAGACCGCGCCAACGGCAAGGCGGGAATGGATAACGGCACCTATAACTTTGTCATTGATATCCCGCCCCGTTTTGAGGCGGACAGTCTGGCAGGCCGCACCCCCGCAATACAGGAACTGATTGACGCCACAGCCATGACACAGGCCGGGCTGGGTGCTGTTTATCTGCAACAGATTTTTCTGGGGGAAGTGCAGGCTCAGCTACATTCGCCGGACCTGAACAAGCTTATGCCCTTCCACGGGGAAAGCCGCATCCGCTTCAACCCCAACAGTGAATCCGCATGGTTCACATCCGTTATGCAGGTGGTGACCAACGCAACGGTTCTCTCCATTGTTCTGGTCGGCGCTGCCGTAATCCGTGAGCGTGAGCACGGCACCATTGAGCACCTGCTGGTGCTGCCCGTGTCTGCCAGCCAGATTGCGGTGGGCAAAATTCTGGCAAACGGTGCCGTTATCTTTGTGGCCAGCCTGCTCTCTCTCTGGCTGACAGTGCATGTGTGGCTGGGCGTGCCCATTGCAGGGTCTCCGCTGCTGTTTGCGGGCTGCCTTGTGTTGTATCTGTTTTCCGTCACGTCTCTGGGCATGATGCTGGCCACCATTGCACCGAACATGCCGCAGTTCGGGTTGCTGGTCGTGCCGGTTTACGCCGTGGCCTATCTGCTCTCCGGGGCGGCAACACCAGTGGAAAGCATGCCGGACCTTGTGCAATCCCTCGTGCGGTTTTTCCCCACAACGCAATTCGTGAAAATCTCACAATCCATTTTGTATCGTGGTGCAGGCCTTGAGAGTATCTGGCCCTCGCTGCTGGCCATTGTGTTCTCCTCCACTCTTTTTCTTGCCATGGCGCTGCTCCGCTTCCGCTCCATGCTTGCCCGTCAGGACTGAATGCCGATGTCTTTTTCAGCACCTTCCACCCGCCTGCTGTTCACAACACTCCTGTGTTCGGGTGTGGTTGCCTGCTCACCGTTTAAAACCGAGATGCCAGCCTCACAGGTGGCCGTGCCTGCGCAGTTCACCGCGACCTCCGCCACCACACAGGCCACGGACCTCACCGCATGGTGGACCGCATGGCAGGACCCGCTTTTAAACCAGCTTGTGCAGCAGGCTCTGGCCGCCAACCCGGATATCCGCGTGGCACAGGCCCGCGTGCAGGAATCCCGCGCTTATACCCAGATGGCCAAATCAGCTTTGTATCCCACCATTGGCGCTATGGGCGGCATGATGGGGGGCGGCCTGGACTGGCGGCACCCAGTACCACCGCTGATGAAAATGGCGGAACCCAACATTCAGGACCCCGCAACAGATGGCCACATTGCGGGCATTACCATGGCGTGGGAGCCGGATATCTGGGGAGGCAACAGGGCTAAAGCGCGTGGTGCGAAGCAGATGGCTCTGGCATCTGAAGAAATCCTGCATGCCACCCACATGGCCATTGCTGCAGATGTCGCTGCCAATTACGTGACCGCACGCGGGCTTCAGCAGCGTATTGTGCTGCTGGACCAGTCCGTCAGCACGCTTCAGTCGCTTTTGCATTACGCAACAGCCCGCTTTGACGCTGGCCAGACCACGCAAGCTGATCTGGCAACCATCCGGGGCCAGATTGCACAGGCGCAGGCACAGCGGCCCATGCTGGTATCTGCTCTGGATGCCTGCCGCCACCGTCTGGCCATTCTGTCCGGCCTGCCACCGGAACAGGCTCCGGATCTGTCCACCCCGGCCCAGTATCGGGTTCCGGCTCCGCCCTCCACGGAGCTCCCCTCCACAGTGCTTGAACGCAGGCCTGATGTCCGGCTGCAAAAGCATGTTCTTCAAGCCAATCTGCAACGGTTGATCAGCACCAAGACCGACCTTCTGCCACGTTTCGGGCTGGAGTTTTTTGGTGGCGATGGCCGTTTGCGGTTTGACGGTATTCCGGGTGTTTCCAGCACTGGCGGCCTGATGGCAGTTAATGCCTACCTGCCCCTTTTCACCGCCGGGCGGATACAGGCCAAAATCCGGGCCTCCGATGCGGAACTGCATCAGGCCCTAGCCACATATGACCAGACCGTGCTGACCGCTCTGGCAGAAGCGGAGGATGCCTATGAAAGCCGCAGTAGCGCAGACCAGAATATTACCAGCCTGACGGCGGAAGTCGGCGCGCTGTCTCAGGCAGCGTCTCAGGCGCGAGGGCTGTATGAAGGAGGACAGTTTACCATGCAGGACGTGCTGACAACCCGCATTAAAAAGATTTCAGCACAGGATGATCTGGTCAGCGCTCAAACACGGCAGGCTCTGGCCACTGTCCAGCTGGCACGCGCACTGGGCGGCGGATGGAGCAACGAGCCACCTACGTAAGTGGGGCTTCCGGCACGGCTTGTCTGTGCCGGGCCATACGCCTTGCCGTTATCGCATCGCTTGCTTTCCGTATCACATTGGAACACAAAGATTATTCCCCAACCCGGCAGCACCCTGCCTCCATCCCTGCCTGAAAAGGCCTGAAGGAGCCTGAAAAGAGTTGAGCACCCATAAGCAGCCTTCTCCCCAGGATACCCCCGTAGAAGCCCCATCCAAAAGGAAGGCTTACCGGACCTCCAAAAAGAGAGAAATGACAAGAGCCTTCAAGGAAGAGGCTTTTGAAAGTGCCGCGTGGAACGTGTTTTCAACCATCGGGCTGGATGCTGCAACGGTGCGTGACATTGTGACCATGAGCAATGTTTCCCCCGGCAGCTTCTATAATTATTACAAAACCAAAGAAAAAATCTTTGATATTTTACTTATAAAAGTTGCTGACCGTGTCAAGAACATTGTCCAGAACTCCCGTTGCCCGACTGATCATCTGGAGATGATGCTGACTAAAAGCCATCAGGCCGTTCTGCGCGAACTGATCAGCATTAACGGTGCACCCCGCTTTTTTGAACTCAACCAGCACCACATCCGCGCCCGCCTGTTTACCATGAAGGAAACCCGGGACATGCTGGAAGACCTAAAGCTCAATATTCTGCGCCTGATGCCGTTGAAAACCATCTCACCCGACCGACTGAGCTTTATTGCCGCCACCCTTTTAACTATGGGGCTGGAATCTCTGCTCTATATGGCGCGCAACCCTCTGCTGGACATTGATGAAACAGCAAGACTTTCCGGCAGCATGGCGGCCGGCAATGTCCGTGCCGCAACGCTGTTTCTGTGCGGCACGCCATCCATCAACTGAGCAAAGTCAGAATAATCCTCTTTTTTGCGCCTGATCCTGGCGCTTTAAACTCAAATTATAGAAAAATCGACCTGACAGCTTCGTTCGTTAGATAAAAAAAACGAATGGATCGATTTCTTTTTATTCTGATGAACAGCCAGGCGCTTCAGAAAGCATTCCGAAGAAAAAATTCTTAAAAACTATAAATTTCAAGAACATCCTAAAATATCATGGAAATAAACTATAAATAATTAACACCTCACAAAGAAAATTTAAAAATACTCTATTTTTTCTTATTAAAATAATGTCATTATTATCACAAAGTTATGATATTACCCAATTCCCCTCGCTATTTCCATACTGATTCAGATTAAGTGTTATCAAAAGTCCCATACTATTTATAGACTGACCCTCTCTATACCCAGAAATATACAGATAAACACCAAATGAACAGCACGCAGCCGCAGAGAGCGAAGCCCGCTTTTACGCCCCTTTCATGGGGCCTGTGGAGGCACACCCCCTTTCTGCCTGAAAGTGACCGGTCTATATTTTTCTCAGGTCCAAGGGTTGGCGGTGATGCAGCATCTGCGGGAGCGCTCTCCTTTTCCTGTTTTTGAGTTTTTATGAGGTAATAATGGCTTACGCGACAACGAACCCTTATACTGAGGAAGTGGTTGCCACTTTCCCTGATGCGACAGATCAGGACGTTCAGACTGCGCTTTCTGAAGCCCACGCTGCCTTTGAAAAATGGCGCGATACGTCTTTTGCTGAACGTGCGCGTATTATGAATGCCGCCGCCGCCATTCTGCGGCGTGACATTGACAAGTATGCTCGCCTGAGCACGCTTGAAATGGGCAAGACATTTGCTGAGTCCAAAGCTGAAATTATTCTTTCTGCTGAAATTTTTGAATATTACGGCAAATACGCAGAGGGCCTTCTGAAGCAGGAAGACCTGCCCGTAGCAGACCCGGCAGAAGGCAAAGCCATTCTGGTGCACGAGCCGCTTGGTATTGTGTTCGCTATCGAGCCGTGGAACTTCCCGTTCTATCAGGTTGTTCGCATCATTGCGCCGCAGCTTTCCGCTGGTAACGCCGTTCTGCTGAAGCATGCGTCCAACCTGCCGCAGTGTGCAGCATCCTGTGAAGACCTGATGAATGAAGCAGGGCTGCCCAAAGGGCTGTTCCGCAACCTGTATGCCGCACGCCCCCACACGGCCATGATCCTGAATGACCCCCGCGTCTGCGGTGTGGCTCTGACAGGTTCTGAAGGCGCTGGCACGATTATTGCCGGGATTGCTGGCAAGGCACTGAAAAAAGCAACCATGGAACTGGGCGGGGCTGATGCCTTCCTCGTTCTGGACGACGCTGATGTTGAAAAAGCCGCCAGCTGGGCTGTCATGGGCCGTCACTGGAATGCCGGTCAGGTTTGTGTCTCTGCAAAGCGTCTGATTGTCGCTGATTCAGTTTATGACCGCTTCCTGGACCTCTACAAAAAAGGTGTTGCCGAACTGAAAGCGGGTGACCCGATGGACCCGTCCACCACGCTGGCTCCGCTTTCTTCCCGCACTGCGGTTGAAGATCTGCATAAGCAGGTTGAAGAAGCCATCAAGCATGGCGCGAAGGTTGAAGTGATTGGTCCGGAAGTTCCGGAAAAAGGCACGTTCTTCCGCCCGCTGCTGATGACCGGCCTGGACGGCGAAAACGAAGCCCGCCACTGGGAATTCTTCGGCCCCGTGACGCAGCTTTATCGCGTGAAGGATGACGCTGAAGCCATCCGCATTGCCAATGACTCTCCGTATGGTCTTGGCGGCGCTGTCTTCACCAAAGACGAAGCCCGTGGTGCCCGTGTTGCGGCTAAAATCCGCACAGGCATGGTCAACATCAACCACCCGCTGATCCCCAAAGCGGACCTTCCCTTCGGTGGGATTGCACGCTCTGGTTACGGACGTGAGCTGGTTGGCCTTGGCATTAAGGAATTCGTCAACCACAAGCTAATTAACATCGTAGATATCGACGCTCCGGCCTGATCATGCTTTCCGGCAGGCTCCTTTGTGGAGCCTGCCATTTTACAAACGACTCCCCTTAAAAATTTATCCTGATTTAATTCATGAGACCTCAGGTTTCATGAACTGATCCTTTGCGCGCAAAGCTTTTTCCAAAACACCCACCTTTCGGCTTAGTGTATCAAAGAGGCACGTAAAACTGATGGCACCAGATGAAACTCTTCGGGTTCTCGCGTGGGATGGCGTCTATTTTTGCAGATTCGGTGGAGAGCATCATTCGCCCTCCCG
Organism: uncultured Acetobacter sp.; assembly: GCF_937875265.1. GTDB lineage: Bacteria > Pseudomonadota > Alphaproteobacteria > Acetobacterales > Acetobacteraceae > Acetobacter. The sequence continues at coordinate 13,461 of NZ_CALLXM010000257.1, forward strand.
TGCGTCTGGACTAAAAAGGCCAGCTCAAACCTTCCTCCATACGCCTCTTTTGCGTCTGTTATAACAGACTTGTGAGCCATCCTGAATGTGATCAAGAGTAAGAAGGATTTTAATATCCTTCAGGGGGGAACAGCCATACGGTAAGGAATAACGATAATAAGAAACGGGAATAAATCTGGTGAATAACGTAAAACTCTATGCCAATCCCGCACCGCTCGGCCTGATGGGATTTGGCATGACGACGGTTCTCCTGAACCTCCATAATGCCGGTCTGGTTTCCATGGGATCAGCCATTCTTGCCATGGGCCTTGTTTTTGGAGGGCTTGCACAGATTTTTGCAGGAATACTTGAGTTTTTTAACGGCAACACCTTCGGGCTTACTGCCTTTACATCCTACGGCGCGTTCTGGATTTCTTTTGTTTTATTAATCGTTCTTCCCCATTTTGGCGCTGTGTCAGCCTCATCCCCCTCTCTGATTGGCAGCTATCTGGTCATGTGGGGTATTTTTACCGCCGTTCTTTTTGTGGCAACACTTAAAGCAGGTAGAGAACTTCAGGTTGTTTTCGCAACCCTCGTTATTCTTTTCCTGCTGTTAGCCGCCGGAGAGTTCACGGGGCAGACGATCTTCACCACAATTGCTGGTTTTGAAGGTCTCATTTGTGGGTTTTCCGCAATTTATCTGGCCGGGAAAGATTTGTTAGAGGCCTAAGGCCATCGGCACGCGCGGGAGGCCATGTTATAGACGTGGTCTCTAAGGTCTTGTCGACGGGATGCCCATGCTCAAAATTTTTTGCAGTCTTTTGTGCCTGAGCACATCAATGC
>NZ_CALLXM010000258.1 GCF_937875265.1 uncultured Acetobacter sp.
GCCGCAGCCCCTGCCTGCTCAAGCTTGCGGGCAAAATGCACCCACCCCGCCTGCGTGCAGCCATTCAGGCTGGCAATAACCGGCACGCCGGCACGCTCTGCCGCACGCCTGAGCACTGACAGCCGTCCATCTAGTGCTGTGGTATGGGGCATGGAGGGAAAATACCCACCGCAGACTTCCGGGTGACTGTCCTCACCCGTTTCAAACAGGGCGGCGTCATGCACCTCTTGCGCAGCAATCTCCTCTTCAAAAATGGACGCCATGACGATGGCTGCCGCTCCGGCATCTGCAACGCGCAGAATATGGTCCAGATCAGCCGTCAGGGGCGATGCGGACGCCACAATAGGGTGCCGCAGGGACAGGCCGAGATACTGTGTTTCTAGGGTCATAATTTTTGGTTCCCCGGTTCTTTGCTCTCTGGCGGTTTTCAGTCCACATCTTCCCAATGCGGCAGGAAACGGCTGCCATCACGGGCGGCCAGATCCTCATAGAGACGATAGCGTTCATTCAACGCCGCCTGCGCCTGATGCAGCATATGAGCCGCAGCATCCGGGTGTGTGCGACAGAGCGTTTTGTAGCGCAGCTCCCGGTAGGCATAGTCTTCCAGCGGGATACGGGGCCGGGTTGAATCCAGCCGGAACGGGTTCAGGCCATTTCGGCGCATAGTGGGGTCAAACCGGAACAGCGGCCAGTAACCGGAGGCCACGGCTCGGGCCTGCTGCTTCATGCCTGTGCGCATATCAATGCCGTGCGCAATACACTGCGAGTAGGCAAGGATGATAGAAGGGCCGTCATAGGCCTCAGCTTCACGCATCGCGAGAACCGCCTGCTCCGGGTTAGCCCCCAGAGCCACCTGCGCCACATAAACATTCCCGTAGGAAATAGCCTGCATGCCCAGATCTTTGCGCGGAGCCCGCTTACCTGCTGCCGCAAATTTGGCGGAAGCCCCCAGCGGTGTGGCCTTGGAAGACTGCCCGCCTGTGTTGGAATACACTTCTGTATCCAGCACCAGCACATTTACGTTCCGGCCCTGTGCAAGCACATGGTCCAGCCCGCCGGAATCAATGTCATAAGCCCAGCCATCTCCCCCAACAATCCAGATGGACCGCCGGATAAGGAAATCCGCCACGGAAAGCAGCATGATGGCATCCGGGGCCTCCACACCGTCCAGCTTCTGCTTGAGGGCTGCCACGCGTTTCCGCTGCTCTGCAAATTCTGCTTCTGTATGCAGGGAGGCGTTCAGCAGGGCGCTCGCCAGATCAGCCCCCACCAGAGCGGACTGTTTCTGCACAAGCTGGCGGGCCAGTGTTGTCTGCTTGTCTGCAGCAATACGAAAGCCCAGCCCAAATTCAGCATTATCTTCAAACAGTGAGTTGGACCACGCCACCCCACGCCCTTCGGCATTGGCCTTCCAGGCATGGGCCGGGGTATTGGCCGCAAAAATAGCGGAACAGCCGGTAGCGTTGGCAATCTGGAGCCTGTCGCCAAACAACTGAGACACCAGCTTCAGGTAAGGCGCTTCACCACACCCGGCACATGCCCCGCTGAACTCAAACAGGGGTTCAAGGAACTGCACGCCCCGAACATTGGCCTCGTTAATGCTGGCCCGGTCCATGTCCGGCAGTTTTTCAAAGAACGCAATATTCTGGCGTTCCTGCTGCAAAATGGGCAGTTTTTCACCCATATTAATAGCGCGCTTTTCCGTTTCCGGCACAATAGCCGGGCAGTTTTCCACGCACACACCACAGCCGGTGCAGTCTTCCACATAGAACTGAAGCGTAAAGCGAGAGTCCGGATACCCGCGCGCATTGATCTCGGCAGATTTGAAGGAGGCAGGTGCGCCTTCCAGGTCCTCCACATCATACATTTTGGCGCGGATAACACTATGCGGGCAGACAATGCTGCACTGGCCGCATTGCAGGCAGGCATCCGGGTCCCATACCGGCACTTCGACCGCAATATTCCGTTTTTCATACTGCGTGGTGCCACCGGGGAATGTGCCATCCACCGGCATATGACTAACAGGGATCAGATCCCCCCGCCCGGCCATAATCTCACCCGTCACCTGTTTAACAAACA
>NZ_CALLXM010000259.1 GCF_937875265.1 uncultured Acetobacter sp.
TCTGTTACGCTGCTGCAAAAAGCCGGTGCCAAGGTTGTTGGCGCGTCCGTACTGGTGGAGCTGATCGGCCTTGGTGGCCGTGCAAAAGTGGATGCTCCCGTTAAAACCCTGCTGTCCTACGAGGATTGATTCGTACCTGTGCCCGTTACGCCTGTCTGGCAGGCATAGCGGGCATAGCAAGGTGTGAATACGTTTTTAAGCTGTCTTGCGCTATGAAAGCAGCATGGCAGGTTTCTCTCAAAAGTGTGTCCGGCAGCGCGTTGCATGAGAAGTGCCGTGCTTTCTCTTGGCCAGGTTTGGCAGGCCTTTATACAGATTGCGCGCCAGACACTACTGGGGTCCGGGCCACCGCGTCGGCTTGACCATTTCCGCTGGCTGTATGCGCCGGATCTCCTCTCATTCGGTTACGCGCTTCGCACCACAATTTCCGCTCTGATCGCACTGGGTATTGCCCTGTGGTGGGAGCTTGGCAGCCCGCAATGGGCGGCATTAACCGTCTGGATGGTGGCGCAGGGTACGCGCGGGAAATCCATTGCCAAGGCGCGCTGGCATATGTTCGGCATGGTGGTGGGCACTATCTGCGCCATTGTGCTGGTGGCCTGTATGCCACAGGCCCCGCTGCTTTATCTGTTCTGTCTGGCGGGCGGCATCGGAGTGTTCTGTTTTATCGGAACGCTTTTGCCTGGCCCGGCTGCCATGACCAACTATCGTATTCATGGCATGCGGGCGTCAGGCTTTACCTACGCTATTATCGCGTTGGATGGTGTGCTCGCCCCAGATCATATTTTTGAAATTGCCATGGCACGCGCCACCTACATTACCCTTGGCATTGTGGTGGAAACCACCATTTCCTCCCTGTTTCAGTATCGGTTGGAAAATCGTGCCAGAAACCGGCTGGCCAGCAACTTTGTGCAGGCGCTGGATGGGGTGACGCGTACGCTTAGCCGTTTGCTGCAAGGGGACCGGCGTTCCGTTTCAACCTCTCCCGAGGTGTTTTCGACCATTCTGACATTGAGTGATCAGGTAGAGTTTGCTGAAATTGAAATGGGCAAACACAGGCATGAAGGGGATCATGCCCGAGCAGCCCTTGCGGCCATGACTGTCCTGATGTCGCGGGGGCTGGATCTGGCCGCTCTTTTGCGGATGCCCGATAGTGATGGTGGGCATTATCAGCGCACGGCAGCAGATGTGAGCCATTTTTTGCAAACACTGCCTGGTCGTCTGGATCAGGGGGAATCCATTGCGCCAGTTTTGCAGGATCTGGATGAGCTGTGCGCAACCTGCCGCCAGCTGGCCGCGACTTGTCTTGATGAAGAAATGGTTGCGGCGACACAAGCGCCGGTTGACAGGGACGAGGAACGTGCGGTTTCCCGTCAGGGTCAGCTTCTGCACAAGCTGGGGGAAATGATGGATGAACTGCGGTTAGCGCTTGAGCAGTTTGACATGAGCCGTAACCCGCAGCCGCACGATCATTTTCGCTATGCCATGCGCTCTTATCGGGACTGGCAGATGGCGTTTACCAATAGTCTGCGGGCTTCAGTCACCATTTTCTGTTCCGGGTTGATCTGGGTTGCTACGGCCTGGCCTGATGGTCTGACCTTCATGATGTTTGTTTCCATTGTTTGCGCCTTGTTCTCCACGCTGGAGCAGCCAGCTCTGGCCACCAAGGCCTTCCTACACGGCACGGTGTGCGTCATTGGTATGTGCGGGTTGCTGGATCTGTGGGTTATGGCGCAACCGACTACTTATGAAATGCTGGCCCTGTGCCTTTCCATTCCCATGCTATTGGGCGGGCTGGCTTTTTCCTATGCACCGCTGATCTTGGCTGCGGTGGCCTATAATCTGTTTTTACCTATTCTGGTTGGGCCGCTTAATCAGGGCCGTATGGATGAAATCCTGTATTTCAATACGGCTCTGCCGCTTCTGCTGGCCATGATATTTTCCATGTGGATGTACCGGGTTTTCCTGCCATTCGATCCAGACGGCCTGCGGTGGGATATGCGGTTAAGCATGCTGCGGGGGCTAAGGAAGCTGGCCCGCCAGCGGGTGCCTGAACTGCCTTCCGAGGTTGTGGGACGGAGTGTGGACGGGTTTGTGCGTCTGTCCACCATGACGCCGGACAAAGGTTCCTTTGTGCTCAATCGTTACCTGAGCGGAGTGCTGTCCGGCATGACTATCGGGCTGAATGTGCTGCGGCTGCGTGCTATTCTGGCGCAGGGTGTCCTCCCGCCCGGCGCACAGCGTGCGACGCAGGCCATGATGAACCGGATGCAGCGTTTTACCGGCCGTTATGGCGGGCAATACGGGAGGACAGCCCGGGCCACGCATCTGGCTGTGCTCTATCTGGTGCAGCGTGAACAGGTGGAAACCAATCTGTCCGTGCGGGTGGAAATGCTGCGGGCACTGGCCAGTCTGAGGGTGATTGAAACTGAGCTGGAGCAGAACCGGGATTTCTTTGATGCGTCCTCACCCTACCTTGATAAAGCGTTTTCCTGATGGTGTTTTGACTCCGGGTGCAACAGCAGGCATGGAAAGGTTTCCATCACCGATTTAGTGCGCTTCCGTAAAGAGATGTGTCGGCCCCTTTCTGTTCAGACGGATACTTCAAGATGACCGCGTTCCCTAAGATGTCATTCTGGCAAGAACAGGCAGACAGCCTGTACCCTCGGGTAAGCCATGTTATTCCCGCTATCGAATGGCCTGCCTTTTCTGAAGATATTGCTGCCATTCTGGCGCTTAAGGAAAAGCACAACGCAGTTATTCTGGCGCATAATTATCAGACGCCGGAAATCTTTCACTGCGTGGCGGATGTCAAAGGGGATTCCCTTGCTCTGGCGCGTAAGGCGCAGGACGTTAAAGCCGATGTGATTGTCATGGCGGGCGTGGCTTTCATGGCTGAGACAGCAAAGCTGCTGAACCC
>NZ_CALLXM010000260.1 GCF_937875265.1 uncultured Acetobacter sp.
GCCTGCTTGCTGATGCCATTGATTTTCAGGATACCGCCAGCCACATCGTGCTGGACCTGAAAGACGCCCGGCTATGGGATATCAGCGCAGCCGATACGCTGGAAAAAATCGTCTCCCGCCTGCAAGGACGCGGCAAGACCGTGCAGGTCATGAACCCGGACGCCCGCGCGGCCAAGCTTCTTAATGCACTGGGGCATGATACGCTTCTGACAGACACCCAGACGCAGCCGGCCTCTTAAAAACTACGCTCTTTTCAGAAGACTCCTACAAAAACCCCCGCCAGAAACTGTTCTGGCGGGGGTTTTTATGTCTGGTGGCTTTCCTTGTCTCTGCCAACAGAAAAAATGCTATTTTTCCAAGAGCAGTTCCAAATATCAGAGCACCCGTTTCCCCTGCTTAGGCACCAGCCGCAAGGCCAGCAGCACCATTGCAATGCCAGCGTAAACAAACGGCTCTGTATGCCAGGTTTTGAACGCAATGACGTAGTGAATGGAGGCCAGAATCATGGCCACATAAACCAGCTTATGCAGTCGCGCCCAGCGCCGCCCCAGCGCTATGATTGCTTTGCGTGTTGAGGTCAGAGCCAGCGCCAGCAAAATTAGAAATGTCAGAAACCCGAACGTCAGGAATGGGCGGGATGTAAAATCCTTCCACAAAACATGCACGTCAAAATGCTTTGCAACACCAGTATAAAACACAACATGCAAGGCAGCATAGCTAAAGGCCAGCAGCCCCAGCGGGCGGCGATACACCATGAAGTCCAGCCCGCCAAAGCGCCGCAAAGGGGTAACGGCCAGCGAGAGCAGCAAAAAGCGGAAAGCCCAAAGCCCGAAATCATGCAGGCAAACAGAAACAGGGTTAGGCCCCAGTGTGTTTGCCATGCCCTGCACGATATCGGATACGGCCGGGATCAGACACAACAGGTAGAGAAAAATCTGCCGTGTCAGTGGAGAAAAACGGGAACGCCGTCGGCCTGAAGAGGGAGGTGCCATGCGCCTAAAAATCCTTCCGCAAATCCATGCCCTGATACAAAGAGGCCACCTGTTCCGCGTAGCCATTGAACAGCCGTGTTGGCCGCCGGGCGGTTCTGAACAGGCTGCCTTCCCCAATAATCTGCTCGCTCGACTGGCTCCAGCGCGGATGGTCCACGTCCGGATTGACGTTAGCGTAAAACCCATATTCGTCCGAGGCCATCTGGTTCCAGCTTGTGGGAGGCTGTTTGTCTGTCACGGTAATCCGCGTGATGGATTTAATACCTTTAAAGCCATACTTCCACGGCACCACCAGACGGATGGGCGCACCATTCTGCGCGGGCAGAGCGTCACCATACACACCGGTTGCCAGCAGGGTGAGCGGATGCAGGGCCTCGTCCAGCCGCAGCCCTTCCACATACGGCCAGCGCAGGGAGAACAGGCCACCCCGCTGGCCGGGCATTTCAGAAGGCCGCACCACGGAAGTAAACGCGACATATTTTGCCCCGGCCTGCACACCGGCAGCCCGAAGCAGTGCGCCCAGTTCAAACCCCTGCCACGGGATAACCATGGACCATGCCTCCACGCACCGCATGCGATACAGCCGGTCTTCGTGCCCAAAGCGTGCTGTCAGCGCATCCAGATCCCAAGCCTGTGGGCGCTCAACCAACCCATCGACCTGCACCTGCCATGGGCGCGGATGAAAAGCGCCGGACAGTTCTGCCGGGTCACTCTTCTCCATCCCGAATTCATAAAAATTATTATAATGCGTGACATCGTCCCGAGGTGTGGGCGTTTCCGCCGCAGGCCAACCGCGCGCAGAGGCCGCAGCGGGTGCATTGGCCAGCGCCGCAACCGGTTTCAGTCCACCTGCCAGAACCGCACCAGCCGCCGTGCCCAGCAAGGCCCGACGTGAGAAAAACAGCCCACGTGGCGTGATTTCCGAGGGAGCGGGGTGAGGATAGCGATACACAGACATAAAAAAGCCCCTCCCTTTTGTGCTTCAGAGTGATTGGTCCGGGCAGTGAAAACGAAAGCGCTGACGATGTATATGAAAAAAAGTGAGCATAAAAAAACCGGCTCCCTTTGCAGAGAGCCGGCTTTTTTAAAAGCGTAGACTTCAGGCTGTTTGAGCCTGCATCACAGGGGCAAGATCTTCTGCCAGATAAGGACCAGCAGCCCGGACCTCAACTGTCAGCATAACCATGCCTGCAGAGGCCTGCGTGGCAGGCAGAGGCAGTTCAGCCCGACCGTCCGTCCAGCGCGCAACCGAGCCTTCCAGCCCATGCCAGCCAGCAAGGTCAGCAGACGTCAGATGGTCAGATACGTCCTGGTTACCAAGCGCACTCAGCACCGCAACGCGACCGACAGCCACACCAAGAGCGCGACGGTCATCCACAAACGGGCCGACCACATCGGACTGACGGCTGGCGCGGGACATCAGCCACGCGGACTGAAGGCCAGAAGGCAGCACAAAAGAGAACGTGCCATTCTGCACACGGACCGGACGCACTGTCAGACCTGTATCTGTCAGCAGATGCAGATCCGGGTCCTGCGTCAGAGCCACAGCAGACGCCTGTGCATCGGCCTGCCCAAGCACCTCTGCCTGACGTGCGGCAAACTTGTTGAACAGAGGCTCCACAAACGCGCGGTCCACACACAGCGGTGCTGCGGCATCATCCGCCCAGCTACCGGCCTGGCCACCAAGGGTAACAACCGTGCCGTCCTGCTGGAACGCGCCCCGATTTCCGGTGTCCAGATAGCTTTCCGTCATGACGCCATCAGCAACAATCACAGAATGCTCGGCTGTCTGAACATGGTAGTAATCGTAGGAGACAATGCTGCGATCATAGAAAATCGTGCCGCCATTGACCAGCATTCTGGCTGGTACAAAGCGCCCATCCAGATACAGGCAATGTTCAGGCGTAATCAGCATATCTTTATAAGGCACGCCCTCAGCCAGAGCATCTTTCAGGATGCGTACCGGATATCCGGCCTCATCATCTGGCAAACCAGCGCGGGCCATGGTCCGTGCATGCCCTGCCCAGACAACCTCACGCACAACCTCACGGCCTTCTTCACAAACCAGAATGCTATCACCCGTCCGAAGGGTTTCCACAGCAACATCACCTTCGGGTGTGCGGATCATGGAGCCTGCCAGGAAGCAGACAATAGCCAGAGCGCCATCGGGCTCGCGCTCCAGGTGAAGGTCTGTAGAGCTATTGAACCCATAGAGAGTTTTTCTAATGTTACCGTTCTGGATAATAACCATCCCGCTAGGATAGTAGGTAATGGTCGAATCATCCTGGTAAACCAGATCTGTAAAAACAATTTTATCTGTCGGAGAAAACCCGGAAAAATGTGGTATGGAGGACTGATCAGCCAACGATGTAATGTTGATGATGTTATGACCACCGCTGAAACTGATCTGATCTTGCTGGCCTCCGTTCATCTTATCAATATTTACGGTCGAACCATTGGAAATATTTAACGTGGCTGGTGCCTTCAGATAACCGATATCAAGAGTGCTGGCATTCACATTGATAGCACCGGCCCCTAAGGCTGTCGCCGTCCCCACTTTTACGTAGCTATTGCCGGAAATATTGACTGTCGCGTTATCAGCCGCCAGTGTCCCAGCGGTCATGACTGAACCATTTTTCACGTTCAATCTGGCGTTCAGATTGAATTTAAGAGTGCCCGCAACATCCAGCGTTCCACCATCGCTATCGACTGTGCCCGCGTTGATGTACAGTTCCTGTGCCTTAACTCCTGCACCAGGTTTGATTGCAAGCGTCCCTCCGCCCTTATTGTAGGTAAGCCGACCATTTACGGTAAGTGTCGTATTGTTTTCGACAATAGCTGAAGGGTCTGTGATGGTCGTATCACCATCAATCACTGTATTTCCAGAAAGATTTTTCTTAAGAAGCATGTCAATAACACCCGCAATAAATTGATTTTTAAAATTTAGTTAACTTAATATTACCAAGCAAAGACTATTTAAATATTACTGATTTTTTTATACTTAATATTGATATTTTAACGATTTTCTTTTGGAACAATATCAAACACACCATGACTAATTTTTTGGTTAAGAATGATTTTTATCATTTATACTTATTTTATTGGCTCTTTCCTCCGAACTCTTACCCTCATAGGAAATTGACGGTTTTCTATGCTGCCTCCCCAGGAAAGCGCATGAGAGCCTCCATCTTTTCTGCCATACTCGTCGCGCGCAAAATGACAGGGATTTGCAAGATGAACACGCAGCAGACCATTGGATTTATTGGCTTTGGCGCCATGGCCAGCCGCATGGGTGAAAACCTCAAAAAGGCCGGATACGCTCTGGTTGCCTACACACCGTCCGGTAAAGGGGGAGATGGCTCCACGCCCTTCCTGCCCTCACCCGCCGAAGTCGCGCAAAAAGCGGATATCGTTCTGGTCTGCGTGCCGGATGATGAGGCTCTGGCCGCCGCTATGTATGCCGAAAACGGCGCGCTGGCTGGCATGCACGCCAATCAGCTGCTGCTGAATACCAGCTCCGTCTCTCCAGAAGCTACGGACGCCCTGCTCAAGGCCGGGCAGGAAAAGGGCGTGTGCGTGATTGACTGCCCGGTTTCTGGCAGCACGCCGGAAGCCGAGGCCGGTGCATTAGTCGTGCTGGCCGGAGGGGATGACGCCACGTTAGCCCGTGCTCAGCCTATTTTTGACTGTATTGGCAAAACTACCGTTCACGCAGGTCCGTCTGGCAGTGGTGCACGGCTGAAGCTGGTGATTAACGGCATTATGGGCGCAGGGCTGGCCGCTGTAGCGGAAACCATTGCTTACGGGCTGGCTGCTGGGCTGGACCGCTCCATGCTGTTTGACGCGCTGGGCGAAGTGGCCGTTATTTCTCCCCACCACAAGCGCAAGATCCGCGCTGCCAAAGACGGCGACTTCACACCGCAATTCCCCACACGCCTGATGCAGAAGGACATGCGCCTGCTGCTGGATGCCGGAGCGCGTCTAGCTGTGCCCATGCCCACCATGGCCGCAACCACACAGCAACTCTCCCTGAGCCGGCGCGCCGCAGCGAATGAAGATTACTCTGCACTAATCGGCGTCCTGGAACACATTGTTGCCAATGATGCCTGAAGGCTTGCCCCAACGCCCCAACGCCCCAGCGGTTCAGGAAGACAGCCGCCGCCTCGCTGATTTGCGAAACATCGGCAAAGCAGCGCTGGCAGATTTTGCCGTTCTGGGCATTCAAACCGTGCAGTACCTTGCTGAGCAGGAGCCAGACCACCTGTATCTGGCGCTCTGCCAGAAAACCCGGCAACGGCATGACCCGTGCG
>NZ_CALLXM010000261.1 GCF_937875265.1 uncultured Acetobacter sp.
TAGGTTACGCGGTTGATGCCGCGGACTTCGTTGACAATGCGGCCAGCCACGCGGTTCAGGAAGTTCATGTCAAACGGGTAGACATCGGCGGTCATGCCGTCCGTGCTGGTCACGGCGCGCAGGGCGCAGGCCTGATCATACGTGCGGCCATCACCCATCACGCCAACGGTGCGGACCGGCAGCAGAACGGCAAAGGCCTGCCAGATGGCGTCATACAGCCCGGCAGCGCGGATTTCTTCCAGAAAGACCGTATCAACCTTACGCAGCAGATCCAGTTTTTCCCGCGTGATGTTACCGGGGATACGGATGGCCAGCCCCGGTCCGGGGAACGGATGACGCCCCACGATCACTTCCGGAATATCCAGCTCACGCCCCAGATCACGGACTTCGTCCTTGAACAGTTCACGCAGCGGTTCAACCAGCTGCATGTTCATGCGTTCCGGCAGACCGCCCACGTTATGGTGCGATTTGATGGTAACAGACGGGCCACCCGTGAAGCTCACGCTTTCAATCACATCCGGATACAGCGTGCCCTGTGCCAGGAACTGCGCACCGCCCAGCTTGGTGGCTTCTTCCTCAAACACTTCCACAAACAGGCGGCCAATGGTCTTGCGCTTGATTTCCGGGTCCGTCACGCCGTCCAGCTCACGCAGGAACATCTCGGACGCATCACGGTGCACAAGGCGGATGTTAAAGCGGCCACGGAAGGTTTCAATCACCTCCTCAGCCTCACCCGCACGCAGCATGCCGTGATCGACAAAAATACAGGTCAGCTGGTCACCAATGGCTTCATGGATCAGCACGGCAGCGACGGAGGAATCTACTCCGCCGGACAGACCGCAGATCACCTTGCCGGTGCCAACCTGTTCACGAATGCGGGCAATTTCCATCTCGCGGAAGCCAGCCATGGTCCATGTGCCGGAGCAGCCCGCCACATTATGCGTGAAGTTGCGCAGCAATGCGGCCCCGTGCGGCGTGTGCACCACTTCCGGGTGGAACTGCACGCCATACAGGCGGCGGCCTTCATCCGCGATGACGGCGTACGGTGCGCCTTCGCTCACGGCCACAATGCGGAAGCCGGGGGGCAGTTCCGTCACGCGGTCCCCGTGGCTCATCCAGACCTGCTCACGGTTGCCGCGTGCCCAGGCACCACGGAACAGAGCGCAGTCTTCCACAATATCAACAAAGGCCCGGCCAAACTCGCGGTGATCAGAGCTTTCAACCCGACCGCCCAGCTGGAGGCACATGGCCTGCTGCCCGTAGCAGATGCCCAGAACCGGAATGGCCAGCTCAAACACCACTTCCGGCACGCGGGGGGAATCCGGGTTGGTCACGCTGGCGGGGCCACCAGAGAGGATAATACCACGCGGCGCAAAGCCCCGGATACGCTCAGCCGTGGCGGTAAACGGCCAGATTTCACAATAAACACCGCTTTCCCGCACGCGGCGGGCAATAAGCTGTGTCACCTGACTGCCAAAATCCAGGATTAGAATACGGTCCTGATGAAGGGACTCGTCCAGTTTGGTGGAGGCGGCGGGGATGGTGGCATCGGCAGGCATGAGCTACTGTCTTTCTGGTCAGCGCCTGAGCGGCTTTCTAAACGACGGACAGCCACCGCCGGGCAGAGCGCCGGAACAGGGGCGGCTGTATGCTAGACAGCGGATATAAAACGGTGCAGCCCGGACGTCACCCTATAATAAGACTCTCCGCAGTATCATTTTATAAAGGTGTGGCGCAGGTGAGACCCTTGCACAGGCACATCTGGCCCCGGATTTTCCATCTGACAGGAGCGTGTTCATGAAACCTCTCTCTTTTCTGGCCTCCCGCCGCGTGCATCAGCCTTTGGGCCTGCGGGCTCTGGCAGGCGTTGCCCTGCTGGCACTGGTCTGCGGTGCAGCGGCTCCGGCAGCGGATGATCCGTATGGTGACTGGATTGGCACGCTGGTGGCTGAAAAGGGCCATGAGTGCCCGGTGCACAGTGTTTCACTCATGCAAATTCAGCCCAAACACATGACATTTACGCCCGAAATGGGCGCGCTGGTGCTGCGTGGTGTGCCCAACACCAAGACGCAGCATTATCATGCACAGCTCATTTTGCAGGATTCTCACCACCAGCAACTGCCTATGGTGTTTGAAGCGCATCCGGTGGGGGATACGTTTGAAGCCGTATATGGCACCCCGGAATGCCGGGCGCATGTGACCCTCAAACGCCCCGAGGGCCGGACGTGGAAGAACTTTTTGGGGAATGATTGAAAAAAATCACAGAGTGTGAATTTTGGGGGTTGTCACCCCCCACACTCTCGGCTAAACACCGCGGCAAGGCGCACCCGTAGCTCAATTGGATAGAGCACCAGACTACGAATCTGGGGGTTAGGAGTTCGAGTCTCTTCGGGTGCACCACTTCCCTTCTCCAATTCAAAACAATGTAAACTTTCAGATTTCTTCTCTGAAATGATGCTGCGTTGACTGCTTTTTATTGGTTGCACAG
>NZ_CALLXM010000262.1 GCF_937875265.1 uncultured Acetobacter sp.
GGGGTTGTTTTATATGTTGAGTCCGTAAGAGCAGGATTTTTTATAAGACACAGATCTTACATTTGTGAATTGGATCTATAGTCAAAAATATTTGTTTAAGAATAAGAGGGCGAGGTATAGGGTTTTTATTCCTGATATAGAGGTGGAAAATGAAGTGCAAAGATTTCATATTTCAATCTATGCTTCTGGGGGAAGAGACGACGTAGTTGTTTTTCAGGCGTTAGATGCCAGTGCGCCGGATTGTGCCTGAAAGATTTTGAGGGGCTCGAGCCCTACGTCTTCGCGAAAGCCAAACACATGAAAACTATATTTGATGAGGTCTCCTGATGTTTCGTCCCCCTCCATTAACAGCGGAACAGATTAAAGCGCAGTATTATAAGAAAGCTCAGTTTTATCGGGCCCCAAAATTTGTGGCCATTGTTTCCATGGAGATATGGAGGGGATTCTATTTTTCCCGCACGGGGTGGTGTGCGCATGCGCCGGTTGAGGACGCCACACCACTCTGGCTGGGGGAGAATTTCAGGAAGGCCCTTTTAAGCAGCGACTATTTTAATAAGCCGGAAGCAGAGTCTCTGGATGGGGAAGAACTTCGGGCCATGAAGGCGGCGTCCAACATCCGGCGTCTGGCGTTTGATGAGGAGCTGCGTCAGGCCTATGGGTTCAAGACCATTGAGGCCACGTGGAAGAAGGAAGATGTGGTGTCCTCTATCTGGCAATATCGTGTGCATGATTTTGTGACATTGCAAGCAAGTCGCCGATCCCATGGTGGCGGTCATTCCGGCTGGCCTCAATTCAAGTTTCCTGAGAAATATCGGGATGTACCGCTCTCGGCCTCGGATGAAGAACTGGGACAGGCGTTGCTGGAGACCTGGGCGAAGTGTGAGTGCTCACGTGGGCCGTGGCCTGCGTCTTTGGGGAAGCCGAAGGCCTGAGCCGATGCAGGCTGCCCCGTGACAGTTTCCTCTTTTTTGGCGCATGATAGAACACGATACAGCCTCGCAACGGAGAAGAGACGATGACACAGTCCCTTAAGACAGTTTTGGTAACCGGTGCCACAGCGGGGTTTGGCCATGCCATTGCGTTGCGGCTGGTTAAGGAAGGGTACCGCGTCATTGCAACAGGCCGCAGGCAGGAGCGGCTGGACGCGTTGGCCAGGGAAGCTGGCCCAGCGCTGCTGCCGTTCCAGCTGGATGTAACAGACCTTGCCGCCGTGCAGGCGTTGCCCGGTTCTCTGCCGGAAGGCTGGCGGGATGTGGATGTGCTGGTCAATAACGCCGGTCTGGCCCTTGGGCTGGAAAAGGCGTGGGAGACAAAGCCCTCTGACTGGGAGCGCATGATTGCTACTAACGTAACCGGCCTTGTGGAAATAACCCGTGCACTGCTGCCGGGTATGGTGGCGCGCAATAGCGGGCACGTTGTTTCACTGGGCAGCACGGCAGGCACGTATCCGTATCCTGGTGCGAATGTTTACGGGGCGACCAAAGCCTTTGTAGAGCAGTTCATGCGCAACCTACGGAGCGATCTGCTGGGCAAACAGGTGCGTGCTACCACCATTGCGCCGGGGCTGTGTGGGGGCAGTGAGTTCAGTGAAGTGCGGCTGGGCAACAAGACACAGGCTGATGCCGTCTATACCAACACAAAACCGCTGCTGCCGGATGATATTGCGGAAACCGTGGCATGGGTGCTCGCGCTGCCTGCACATGTGAACATCAACCATGTGGAAATGATGCCCACCTGTCAGGCATCTGCCGGTCTGGCAGTGGACCGGACAATGGCCGGGTAACACCGCGCCGTGTGTTGAAAACATAAAAATGCCGTGCCCCTGTAACAGGAGCACGGCATTTTTTACAGGCGGAGTGTTCAGGCAGCGTGGCTGAACAGGCCGCGCGTCCCGGTTGTGGGGAGCACATTGTGCTGTGCAGGCTGTGTCTGGCCAGCAGCAAGAGCTGCTGCGGTAATTGTCTGGGTTTCTGGCTGGGCTGTGGGGACCGCCCACTGAGTGAATTGTGCCACTGCCTGTGTGGCGACCGGAACTACAGCCTGCG
>NZ_CALLXM010000263.1 GCF_937875265.1 uncultured Acetobacter sp.
CGGAAGACGTTGGGCTTCTGCCGCTCAACGTCCGTGGCCCCCATGTAGACCACGCATTTCAGGCCAAACAGCGCACAGACCGTGGCCGTGGCCACGCCATGCTGGCCAGCCCCCGTTTCCGCCACAATACGGGTACGCCCCATGCGACGGGCCAGCAGGATCTGCCCCATAACGTTATTCAGCTTGTGAGAGCCGGTATGATTCAGCTCTTCGCGCTTCATATAAATTTTTGCGCCGCCAAGCTCTTCCGTCATGCGGCGGGCAAACCAGAGCGGGCTGGGGCGGCCAACATAATCACGCAGGTAGAAATCCAGCTCCTTCTGGAAAGCCGGATCCGCCTTGGTGGCCTCGTACGCCTGATTCAGTTCCAGCAGCAGCGGCATGAGGGTTTCCGCCACAAACCGGCCACCGTAACGGCCACCAAAATGCCCGCGCTCATCCGGCCCCTGCCGAAGAGAGTTGGGCTGTATTGCTGATGTGCTCTGATGTTCTGCCGGATCCGCCATGGGTGGTTCTGCCGCTCCTGATTTCTGCGTGATGTGTCGGGGTCGCCCTGCCCCAAAAGCAGAACTCTGACTTACCAGAAGCCACAAGCCCTTGCACAGGGGCGACCCGCAAATTTTGCAGGCCTACAAAGCAAGCAAGACACGCTCAGACCAGCCCTTGTCAGCCCCCGTCTGCACAGGGCATGTTTCGGCGGTGCCGCCCCTGAGCACGTGACAGAAGACGACACACAAGGAGAATTTCATGTTTCTGGCTCACAAGCCCGGTGCCCCCGCACGGGCGATTGAGAGTGAGGCCGACGCCCACGGCGTAGCATGGATTGACCTCCTCAACCCCACACCTCAGGAACAGGCGCTTGCAACCAGCATCTGTGGCCAGCCACTACCTACGCTGGATGACCTGAACGAAATTGAAAGCTCTTCACGCATCAGTGTGCGTAATGGAGCGGCTTTCCTCTCCACCCCTTTGCTCAAAAAAACAGGACTGGAATTTCAAGCCTCTCCGGTTGGGTTCATTCTCACTGCAGACCGTCTGATTACCATTCGTTACCAGCCCTACCCATCTTTTGAGAACGTCGCCCAGCTCGTAGCGGACCACACTTTGCCTCCCTCACCAGCCGCCGCGACATCCTCCCCTAACGCAGCTGTCACGCCAGACAAAACCACGTCCCCCGCTCCTGCCTCCGTGGCAACCACACAGGCCCTGGTACCCGCGCCCATTGGCCCGGGAGAGGTTCTGGTTGCCCTGATTGAAACCATTGTGGACCGGCTTGCAGACATTCTGGAAAATGTCGGCATGCTTCTGGAAAAGCTCTCGCAAGATATCTTCAAGCGACGGCAAAACAAACCCGCGGTGCGCAGCATGGCTGCATGGCAGCGCGAATTGCTGGAGCGCGTTGGTGGGTCCGGAGACCTGTGTTCACGCGTGCGGGACGCTCTGCTGGGGCTGGAACGTATCACGATATTTTTAAGTGAAAGCAAAAAGGACGGCATGGCCCCCGCCTCTGGCCTGCCACTGTCATCCCGCCGTTTTGAAGCGGGCGTTACCACGCTGCCGACTGAAAACGCACCCTACGCTCTGTCTGGCGCGCTACGGTCCCGGATGGCGACAGCTAACCGTGACCTCTCTTCTTTGAGCGATTATGTCTCTCAGGCATCCAGCAAAGTGGAATTTCTTCTGGATGCCACGCTCGGGTTTATTAGCATTGAACAGAACGGCGTGATGAAAGTGCTGACCGTTGTCAGTTTCATTGGCGTCGCGCCAACCCTGATTGCCGGGGTATATGGTATGAATTTCAAGGATATTCCTGAACTTAACTGGTCCTTCGGGTATTGGTATTCACTCGGGCTTATGGCCGCCTCTGTTGCATTGCCGCTTTTGTGGTTCTGGCGCAAAGGCTGGCTTGGAGGCATCAAATGACACATCGCACCCTGTTTTCCTGCATGAGCTTTTCCGCAGGCACGCACCCGGCAGCTGGCCTGCGCGGTATGCTGGTTATGGGGGCTGCCTGCCTCCTCAGCATCGCGGCCAGCCAGAGCAGCAGGGCCGCAACACAGGCGCGCTCTGCCCTCAGCCCGACAGCCTATCAGGCGACCTTCAATCGGTTGAGCACGGAGCCACTGCGTTACGGCGGCCTCTCTTCCGTGCACGGTCGCCGCATTCTGGTCGGGCTGCATCAGACGGGTCCGGACACAGTAGCCGGAGAAATGATGCGGCTTGATTCCGCCATGCGCCCGGTGGATGCAGGGCCGGTGACCGGCACCCTGACACCCCCAACCTCCAACAGACTGAGTGCATGCCACCTGAAGGTCACGCTTTCAGACAGAGATATCATTCTTGACGGCCCCTGCTCCGCCACATTGCTCTCCGGCTCCATGACATCCCACCCCAGACCGAGCCAGCTCTGGTCTCAGGTCACAAATTTCATATCCCCCGATACGTCAGTCTCCCAATACTGGCTGAGCCGGGACACATGGCAGGCAGCCATCACGCCAGCCCCTGCGACACCCTGAGGCCTGATAATGTCTGGTTGACGAACCAGACATGCGGTTTTATTCTCCGCTTCCAGAACTGGCTGACTTCACCTGTCCAGTGCTTTCCCTCCTGTCAGGATCATCCTGCTATCCGAGCTGACGCGGTAACACCTCTGCTGTTACACGCCGTGTCTTCGGGCTTTGCGCAAGACTGATCCGGACCTCCCCATTTCTGAACTATTGCCAGTCAGGGCATTCCTAAATGCATCTTGCGGAACTCAAGGCCAAATCTCCGGCCGATCTTCTGGCCTGTGCCGAAGACCTGAACATTGAAAACGCATCATCCCTGCGCAAACAGGACATGATGTTCGCCATTCTCAAGACGCTGGCCGATAATGACCAGGCGATCTACGGTGATGGCACACTCGAGATCCTGCATGACGGGTTCGGTTATCTCCGCTCTCCCGAATCAAACTATCTCCCCGGCCCGGATGATATTTATATCTCCCCCGCTCAGGTGCGCCGCTTTGCTTTGCGCACGGGTGATACGGTTGAAGGGCAGATCCGTGCCCCGCGTGATGGAGAACGCTATTTCTCCCTTCTGAAAATCAACAGCATCAATTTTGAAGCGCCTGAAGCCGTCCGGCACCGCATCAACTTTGATAACCTGACCCCGCTCTACCCTGAGCGCCGCCTGCAGATGGAAGTGGAAAGTGCTGCTCCGCCGGTCAGCGAGACCAAGGGCAAGAAGGGCAAAAGCACGCAGGATTTTACTCCCCGCGTGATCGATCTGGTCTCCCCCATCGGCATGGGCCAGCGTGCGCTGATTGTTGCCCCGCCGCGGACCGGTAAAACGGTCATGCTGCAAAGCATTGCCTCCTCTATCTCCGCCAACCACCCGGAATGCTTCCTGATTGTGCTGCTCATTGATGAGCGCCCGGAAGAAGTGACCGACATGGCGCGCTCCGTGCGTGGTGAAGTGGTTTCCTCCACCTTTGATGAACCCGCCCACCGCCATGTGCAGGTGACGGAAATGGTGCTGGAAAAAGCCAAGCGTCTGGTGGAACACAAGCGCGATGTGGTCATCCTACTGGACTCCATTACCCGTCTGGCCCGCGCCTACAACACCGTTGTGCCGTCATCCGGCAAAGTGCTGACCGGTGGTGTGGATGCCAACGCGCTACAGCGCCCCAAGCGCTTCTTTGGTGCCGCCCGTAACATTGAAGAAGGCGGCTCTCTGACCATTATCGCCACGGCCCTGATTGATACCGGTAGCCGCATGGATGAAGTGATCTTTGAAGAGTTCAAGGGCACAGGCAACTCCGAACTGATCCTTGACCGTAAACTGGCTGACAAGCGTACCTTCCCCGCAATTGACATCACCAAGAGCGGCACACGTAAGGAAGAAATGCTGGTTGACCGCGCCACCCTGTCCAAAATGTGGGTCCTGCGCCGTATTCTGGCACCGATGGGCACCATGGATGCCATGGACTTCCTGCTGGACAAGCTCAAATACAGCAAATCCAACAACGATTTCTTTGAGGCCATGAATAACTAAATTTCAGGCCTGAAAGCACGGTAAGAGCGGTTTTTTCATAAAATCCGCCTGACCCTGCACCGGCGGCTGCACTCAGCCTGCCGGTGCAGGGTCTTTTTTCAGGATGGTCAGCACAACGCTGCCATCCGCCTCCGTTTGTTCTGAAAGCACGGCATGCCCCAGCGCCAGCACGGACCGCAGAACGTTTTTATGAGGCTCCTCCCCCCTCAGCCGCACAGCCAGCACGCTGCCTGGCACCACGCCATCCAGCGCCAGACGGGTGCGTACGAAGGTCATCGGGCATTTTTCACGGGTGATATCAAGCGTGATTGCCTCAGGGCTAAACGAGTCCAGAGGCCGGAAGGCTGACGGGTCTGTTGGGGTCTTCATAAAAAACACTCCTCGGGCTTAAGCGGGCAGACGGCAGAAACCATTTTAAATCAGAGCTTAAAAAACCTGTGCGTCTGTGTAAAATTGGACAAACACTCCCCTTTTCGGCTACCTGATGTTTCATGAACGCAGGTGGTAACAAGCAGGATTTGCGCCCTTGAAGTCACAGTCGACAGAATCGCGGATTGCGCAGCTCTGCATCGAACATGGCCTGAAAATGACGGGGCAGCGCCGTGTCATTGCACGCGTTCTGTCGGACGCTGATGACCATCCCGATGTAGAAGAACTATACAGGCGTGCCTCAGCGCTTGATTCACGCATTTCCGTGGCCACCGTGTATCGCACCGTGCGGCTTCTGGAAGAAAAAGGCATTCTGGAGCGGCGTGACTTTGGCGGCGGTCGTGCCCGCTACGAAGCCACGGAACATGGCCGCCACCATTATCATCTGATTGATGTTGATAATGGCAAGGTGACCGAGTTTGAAGACCCGGAGCATGAAGAACTGATGCGGCGCGTTGCAGAACGGCTGGGCTTTGACTTTGTCTCCATGCGCCTTGAACTGTTCGGCAAAAAACGCCCTCCGGCCCCGCAGGATAGCAAGACGCCACAGGCTTCAAAACGTAAAGGAGCAGACTCATGAGCGCGGCCCCACTGCCTGCCGGCTCTCTCTCCACTCTGGATCTGGAACGCAAAGGCTTTCCTGAACTCCGCGGTGGTAATCTGAGTGTGCGTATTGCCACAACCGATGATGAACGCGATGCCGCTCAGGCTCTACGTTACCGCGTGTTTTATGAAGAAATGGGCGCACATCCGGATGCTGAAACCCTCCGCCTGAAACGCGACATTGATGAGTTTGATGCCGTGGCCGACCACCTTCTGGTGATTGATCACGCAATTGCCTCCGATGCACGTGGCGTAGTTGGCACCTACCGGCTAGTGCAGGGCGATGCCGCTGCCAAAATCGGCCATTTCTACTCCGCCAGCGAATACGATATTTCGCCCCTGACGGAATTTCCGGGGCGTCTGCTGGAAGTCGGCCGCTCCTGTGTGGACAAAGACTACCGTGGCCGGGCCGCCATGCAGCTTTTGTGGCGGGGCATTGCCTCCTACATTTTCCTGCATCGGATTGATGTGCTGTTCGGGTGCGCCAGCCTGCCGGGCACCAACCCGGACGCTATCGCAAACGAACTGACCTACCTCTACCATAACCATCTGGCCCCCCCGGCCCTGCGGGTAAAAGCCCTGCCGGAACGGCGCGTGGACATGCTGAGGGTAGACCCGCATACCGTGGATTTCCGCAGAAGTCTGGCCAGCCTGCCGCCTTTGATCAAAGGCTATCTGCGTCTGGGTGGATATGTGGGGGATGGCGCAGTGATTGATACGCAATTCAACACCACAGATGTTGCTGTGCTGGTGAAAAGCGAACTGCTGGCCGACAAATATTATCGCCACTATGAACGCCGCCTGCGTGATGCGCTCGACTGAGCATTACGTGCAGGGTGAACCCGCATTACCCGTTCTCCCTTTATGTGCGTTCCGCCCACCGTGCTGAGCCGTCTGGCGTTCTGGCGTGCTTTTCTGCCAGCCACGCATAAAAAGGCACCAGAGAAACTACAGCAAAACGGAGTTGCACAATGGCGTCAGGCTGGCCTGATGCTCGCCATGGGTGCGCTCTCGGCACTCGCACTGCCACCTGTGCACCTTTTGCCTATTCTGCTCATCACCTTCCCTGTTCTGGGCCGGGTTCTTAATCGGGCGCACAGCTGGAAAAATGCCGCATGGGCCGGGGCTCTGTTCGGGTTTGGGCTGTATGCCGCCAGCCTGTACTGGCTGGTTAATGCCGTGATGATCCGGGCGGAAGACTTCTGGTGGTTTGTGCCTTTCCCTTCACTGGGCTGCGCACTCATTCTGGCCCCTATGGTCGCGGCTCCGGCAGCCCTGTGCCGTCTGGCCCCCGCTGGCCCTCGTCGGCTTCTGACTTTTGCGGCAGCCTGGACGCTGTTTGATATGGGCCGCGTCTTTCTGTTCAGCGGTTTTACGTGGAACCCGTTGGGCAGCTGTCTGGCCATCCCAGGTGTGGTGGGAGATGTGCTTATTCAGCCCGCAGCATGGATTGGCGTGGATGGTCTGACTTTTTTTGTGGTTCTTGGGGCCCTGTTTGGTGGTGAAGCCTTGCAGGATGCTTTTCGAGCACATGCAGGACGCCCTTGCCTGCTTTTCTCCCGCAGCACGGACCGCCTGCGCGTGGCAGCCTGTGGGGCTCTTATTATCAGCATCAGCCTGACAGGGAGCGTTATCCGGCTAAACACCGTGCACCCGGTGGGAGAAGACGGCCCCCTTGCGGTTATTGTGCAGGGGAATGTGCCGGAAACGGAAAAAGTCGGTCGCCTTAATCCGCGCGATATTTTCATGCGCTATTTGCGACTGACAGCTGATGGGGTGCTTGAGGCTCGCCGCCAGCAGCCTCACTCCACTTTCCCCGATGCCGTGACCCGCCCGATTGTCTTCCTGTGGCCCGAGACCTCCTTTCCAGGTTCCGGCCTGTTGCAGGATAGCCCGCGTGCGCGCCAGATTATTATGGAATGGGGCGCTGGTGCAGATGCGGGGCTGATTGGCGCCCTGCGCGTGGATGAAAACGGTCGTTATCGGAATTCCGTTCTGGCGCTGTCCCCCAATGGAGACATTGCCGCCTTTTATGACAAAGCCCGGCTGGTACCATTCGGTGAATATCAGCCCCCCTTCATTCCACTACAAATCGTGCCGCAGGGCGGTATGGCTGCTGGCCCCGGAGCACAGACATGGCATCTGCCGGGCATCCCGCCGGTTGGCCCGCTCGTCTGTTATGAAGTGATTTTTTCCGGCCTGACAGTTGACCGGCATGACCGACCACGCTGGCTGGCCAATGTGACCAATGACGGCTGGTTTGGCGATAGCGCAGGCCCACGCCAGCATCTCTCTTCCGTCAGGTTGCGTGCCGTAGAAGAAGGTCTTCCCATTGCCCGCGCCGCCAATACCGGCATTTCCAGTGCATATGATGGATTTGGGCATGAGCTCAAACGCCTCGGCTGGGGTAAAACCGGAACACTCGTTGTTCCCTTGCCGCCCGCTTTGTCTGCCCCTCTGTTTGCACAGTATGGTCGAACCTTGCCTGTTCTTTTGTGTCTGGGGGCTTTTCTCGCTGCGTTTATTCGCTCAAAGCGAAAATGAAGCATTTCGTCATATAAAATAAGAATTATCGCTATTTATATCAAATTTTTAGACATATTTTATTTAACTGTACGGATTGTTTAAATTATTAAATTTTTATTTTTATGTAGCGACCTGAAAATAGCAAAAAAATCAAAAACTATTATTTTTGTAATTATTTATTTAAAAAAGAATACATCTTATATTGATAAGAGTATGAAGATCGCCTCTGGAAACTTTAATAAATGGTTTATAAACTGTTAGTGACTGGTTTATAAAATCCATATTCCCTTGGTGAGAGACCGCGTGACCGAAACCGCCCCCCCTACCCCCGACCGAAAATCTCCATCGCCACGGGCCAGTTCTGTTGATATGCATGTCGGGCGCCGCATTCGGCTCAGACGTACTCTTCTGGGCCTGTCTCAGGAGAAGCTGGGGGAGGCACTCGGCATCACGTTCCAGCAAGTGCAAAAATACGAGCGCGGCGCCAACCGGGTGGGGGCATCCCGCCTTTATGATCTGGCCAGTGCTCTCGACGTACCAATCAGCTTTTTTTTCGACGATATGCCCGCCATGACTCAGGCGCCGGATCATCACCCTCAGGCAGCTCTGCATACCGGTCTTTCGCAAAACCGAAAGCTTTTTGAAAGTCCTTTCCAGAAAGGGACAGCGTCAGTTTTTTCAGATGCAGAAGCGTCTCTGTTTTCCCGCAAAGAAACTATTGAATTGATCCGCGCTTACTACCGCATCCCGGACCCTTTAGTGCGCAAACGCGTGCTGGAACTGGTACGGTCCATGGCTCCAGAAAGCACGACTGATACATCAACGGGATAAGTGACCTGAATAAAAAAAGAGGCGACCGAAGCCGCCCCTTTTTGGAATGTTGTTCCTCAGAACTCCTGATCACCGCCCCAATCACCGCCACCTGCGTCTCCGCCAGCATCGCCGCCCCAGTCATTGCTTCCGGCATCAAAGCCCGGATCAGCTGAGGTTCCGGATCCGGCAAATGGGTCTGCCGCCGCACCGTCCCCATAATTATTGTTGATAACGGTCTCGCTTGGCTGGCCTGCGCCCCAACCACTATCTGTACCGCCACCGTGATGACCACTGAACAGATCCGTCAGTGCATTGGCTGCCAGCATGCCACCGGCCACGCCCGTAGCGGTAGAGAGTGCTGAACCCAGAAAGCCCGTACCGCCCCGAAACATACCAGGCTGAGCCCCATAAGGCAGCGGTTGTGGCTGCGGTTGATATTGCGGCGGAGCCGATGCATTTCCACCCCAGCCCGGGGGCGCTGCCTGCTGCGGTTGTCCCTGCGGCCCGCGCTGACCACCACCGAACAGCCCCCCAAGAAACCCGCCACTAGCAGGCCTTTGCTGTGCCTGCGCCTGCTGCTGAAGAGCCTGCTGGGCCTGCTGAAGCTGGAACTGAAGCTGCTGGATACGATTCTGCGCTTCCACCAGCGCCACTTCCTGAACAACGGCCATCTGCGTAATACGATAGCGTGCTTCAGGATATTGCTGAAATTCCTGCGTGAGAAATCTGTCCGCATCCGGGTCTATCGGCGGCAGATTAGGCTGCGTGCTGGGCACGCTCCCAAAACCGGACTGGGACGCACCGCCCACCCTGGCCACAAATTTCGCAATGAGGTCGCGTTCCTCGTTGGTCATCTTCTACATTCCCTGCCTGCGGCATGTGCTGCCAGTCTGATGCACTGGCTTGCATAATACAACGCTACTCTGGCCAAGATGTGGCGTGGCGGCAAGAGCCTTGCAAGAGGAGAACAGCAGGGAGTTTTGTGCCTTCTCTTCCTGAATGATGCGTGCATCTGTATGGTATGTGCCAGCCATGCGCGCTATGCGCACATCCTGATTGTCACACTTCGGAGTTTCCCCCTGACCATGGACCCGGCGTCTCCCCGCCCTACAGAGCGGCCCCTCTCTTTTCAGGATCTGATCCTGACCCTCCACCAGTTCTGGTCAAAACAGGGGTGCGCCATTCTCCAGCCCTATGATCAGGAAATTGGTGCAGGCACGCTTTCTCCTCACACCACACTGCGGGCATTAGGTCGCACACCATGGAAAGCTGCCTATGTACAGCCCTGCCGTCGCCCGTCTGATGGTCGCTACGGGGAAAACCCCAACCGGCTACAGCATTATTATCAGTATCAGGTGCTGTTGAAGCCCACACCGGAAGATAGCCAGAAACTGCTGCTGGACAGCTACCGCGCCATTGGCATTGACCCG
>NZ_CALLXM010000264.1 GCF_937875265.1 uncultured Acetobacter sp.
GGATCGTTCCGGAAAAGGATATGTCGTGGACCGCAGAAACAGTCGCCGGGATGCTGAAGGCGCAAGTGTTATCACTGCCAACCGTCTTCTGGATGGCCGCATTGTCTGGCTGGCCAGCGATGGGCAGTGGCAGCCTTTGATTCAGGATGCAAAAATCTACCCCAACAGCGCGATAGAAGATGCCCTGAAAGTCTGTAATGCCCGCGCGCAGGAAGAGGCTCTGGTCGGAATTTATGGTGTGCAGGTAACCCTGACAGCATCCGGCCCACAGCCTGTAACCAGCCGGGAGCGGATCCGCGCTGCTGGCCCCAGCGTGCATCCTGACTTCACCCCGGACTGGCATCCGGCCCGGCTCGCTTCGTACGCCTGAACAGACGATCAAGATTGGCTTTTCACATGTCGCATTCCCCATCTGCCGCACTGCCTGTCGGGCATTATGCTTATGATGCCGTTGACCGCACGTTTCTGAAGCAGCGCGTTGCCCAGTTTCAGGATCAGGTTGAACGGCGTCTGTCCGGTGCCTTAACGGAAGAAGAGTTCAAGCCGCTCCGACTGATGAACGGCCTGTATCTTCAGCTTCACGCCTACATGCTGCGGGTTGCCATTCCCTATGGTGTGCTCGATGCGGCACAAATGCGCACGCTGGCGCATATTGCCCGCACGTATGATCGGGATTACGGGCATTTCACCACCCGGCAGAATATTCAGTTCAACTGGATCCGGCTGGAAGACACGCCGGAAATTCTGAACGTGCTGGCCGATACAGACATGCACGCCATTCAGACCAGCGGGAACTGCATTCGCAACGTCACGGCAGATCAGTTTGCCGGAGCTGCGGCGGATGAGGTGCTGGACCCGCGCGTGTATGCGGAAATTCTGCGCCAGTGGTCCACGTTGCACCCGGAATTTACGTTCCTGCCGCGTAAATTCAAAATTGCCATTTCCGGGAGCCAGCAGGACCGGGTCGCGGCACGCTTCCACGATATCGGGTTGATTGCGCGTGAGGGCGAGGCTGGTCGCCCAGTGTTTGAGGTCATTGTTGGTGGTGGGTTGGGTCGCACACCCATTATCGGCGTCAAATTGCGGGATGATCTGCCAGAAGAAGACCTGATTGCGTATCTGGAAGCCGTTCTGCGCGTCTATAATGCTCATGGCCGACGCGACAATATCTATAAGGCGCGGATCAAGATTCTGGTTCAGGCACTGGGCACGGAAGAGTTCCTTGCGCAGGTTAATGCGGAATTCGCAGCTATGGATCGTGCGCGGTATCGCCTGCCCGAAGCGACCGTAAAAGCCATTCGTGCGCGGTTTGGTGCGCCGGACTTTGCCCCGGCAGGAGATGCCGCAGAAAAACTGGCCGCACAGCGTAAGGCGGACCGGGCTTTTGATGCATGGCTCAGCACCAACAGCCATCCGCACAAACAGCCGGGCTATTGCTCCATTACAGTCTCCTGCAAACCTGCGGGCGGTATTCCTGGTGATGTGACTTCAGCACAGATGGATCTGCTGGCTGATCTGGCTGAACGCTACAGCTTTGGGGAACTCCGCATTACGCATCTGCAAAACGTGGTGCTGGGCCATGTGCGGCAGGATGCCCTGTATGATGTCTGGCAGGCGCTGGAGAAAAATGGGCTTGGGGAAGCCAATATCGGCTTTATTACCGATATTGTGGCCTGCCCCGGCCTGGATTACTGCGCACTGGCGAATGCCCGCTCTATCCCGATTGCGCAAAAGCTGAGTTCCCGCTTTGCCAATGCTGACCTGCAACGGGAAATCGGGCCGCTTCGGTTGAATATTTCCGGCTGCATCAATGCCTGCGGGCACCATCATGCCGGGCATATCGGGATACTGGGCGTTGATAAACGTGGCGAAGAGGCCTTTCAGATCACGCTGGGTGGCTCTGCCGAAGATAACAAAGCGTCCATCGGGCAAATCCTTGGGTCGGCCATGTCCGAAGATGAAACGGTTGATGCGATCGCCCGGATCATTGATACCTATCTTGCCAGACGGACGGCGGGTGAGCATTTTATTGAAACATGCCGCCGTTTAGGCACAGCACCATTCAAGGACGCCGCATATGCCCCTGCTTGAGAACGGCCAGATAATTCAGGACACATGGCAGAGTGCTGTTGAGGGCGAGCCGCTCCCCTCTGGCAATATTCTGGTGCCGCTGGCTCGGCTTTCTGAAGCACTGGGCCGAAACAGTGATGCACGTCTGGGTGTCGTGCTGACGTCTGCGGATGAAGTTGAAGCCCTGCGGGAGGCCCTGCCGCGGCTTGATGTTGTGGTGCTGACTTTCCCGGTATTTCGGGATGGTCGTCCGTTTACTCAGGCGCGGGCTCTGCGTGAGCATCTGCACTTCAAGGGTGAAATCCGCGCTGGTGGGCATATTCTGCCAGACCAGTACGAATTTTTGCTCCGATGTGGGGTCACCGCTGTGGCTCTGCCGGATGGTGCTGATATTGCTGTCTGGCAGCGGGCGCATGAGGCTTTTACCGTAGCTTATCAGCCTTCCATTCTAAACGAGCAGGCAGAAGGCTTTGCTTTCAGGCGAAGGCTGGCTTAGCGCGGGCACGCTTGCGCTGTGGCTCGCTCTCCGCGCTTTGCCGGGTCTTTTCCCCGGAAAATTCTGGTTAGTACGCTCCGGGGTTATCTGGGACTAGCTCTGCGCACCTCACGCTGGACGGTCAGTATGGACCCGGAAGCGCGCAAAGTGCTGTTCAGCGAGGGTGGCGGTGCTGTTGTTGTCGCGTTCTGGCACGAATCTCTGCCGCTTATTCCAGCGTTGTGGTGGTGGTCGGAAGCACAAAACCCGGCCATGCGCGCCCATGTGCTGATTAGCCGAAACCGCGACGGGCGGCTGATTGCAGATCTTATTGATCCATGGCGCATCCAGTCCATTGCGGGCTCATCAGACAAAAACCGTAAAAAGAAAGGTGGCGCTGCGGCGCTGCGGCGTATGCAGGTTCTTTTACGGCGGGGTGGGCTTATTGCCCTTACGCCCGATGGTCCGCGCGGCCCGCGCAGGCAGGCCCAGCAAGGGGCCGTAGCTCTTGCCTCCAGTGTCAAAAAACCAATTATTCCCATTGGCGCGACCTGCCAGGGTATTCGTCTGAATTCATGGGATAAAATGGTTATACCGGTGCCTTTTGGGCGTGGTCACTTTGTGTGTGGTGCACCGCTTTTTCTGTCACGGAAAAAAGGCGCTCAGGCCGGGCAGAATACGGACCATCTGCTGACTGAGGCCATAACCCAGGCCATGACGCAGGCTGAGCACCCCGAAATAGATCAACCGGGCGGACAAAAGGAAAAAATCCAGCTTGGGCCGTTGTCTCTCCAGCCTTCACGGGCCTGGGGCTGGGTGGCAACTGCTCTGGCTCCCGCTCTGCCCTTCCTGCTGCGCTGGCGGCAGACACGCGGCAAAGAAGTGCCAGGCCGGGTGCGGGAAAAAATGGGGTTTGCCTCTCATATGCGGCCCGCTGGCCCTCTGGTATGGTTCCATGCCGCCAGTGTAGGAGAATTGGTTTCCATTCTTCCACTCGTGGAAATCTGTCTGGAAAAAAATCCGGCTCTGACAGTTCTGCTGACCACCGGGACCGTGACAGCAGCCACTCTGTTGCAGCAGCGTCTGACGCATGCTCGGCTTGTGCATCAGTTTGTGCCGCTTGATGTGCCACGCTGGGGGAAGCGTTTTTTGGGCCACTGGCAGCCGCAGGCCGTGGTTTTTACAGAAAGCGAACTCTGGCCGAACCTCATAGGTCTTTGTCATCAGCAAAATATTCCGGTTGCATTGGTCAATGGCCGGATGTCGGAGCGCTCGTTCAACGGCTGGCTCAGGCTGCGGAACGTTGCGCGGCGTATGCTGGAACGCGTTGCGTGGATTGCTGCCCGGTCCGATGAGGATGCTGAGCGTTTCCGTCAGCTCGGAGCCCGGTCTCTGGCCAAAGCGGCAGACCTTAAAACCGCAGCTCCATCCTTACCGGTTGACCCGATAGCGTTGCATATCGTTCACAAGCATCTTGCCGGGCGTCCGGTATTTCTGGCGGCATCAACGCATGAGGGTGAAGAAGAAGCACTCCGGCAGACAGTGCAAACGCTGCGGGCGTGCTACCCGTCTCTTCTCACCATTATCGTGCCGCGTCATCCTGAACGCGGAGCTGCCGTCAGCGCTCTTTTTGAAGGCGCACCCCGGCGGGCATTGGGGCAGTTTCCGGCACAGACAGACGCCGTGTGGGTGTGTGATACACTGGGAGAGTTGGGGCTTTTTTACCGGCTGGCTCAAATCGTCTTCATAGGGAACAGTCTGCCCGGCGTGCGGACCGGCGGTGGCGGGCATAATCCGTTTGAACCCGCACGGCTGGAGTGCGCTCTGGCAACTGGTCCCCTGATCCAGAATTTTCAGGAGGCGTTTGCCGTTCTGGGCCAGAGTGTCGTGAGCGTTCAAACGCCTGCCGAACTGGCAGGCTGGGTAAGTGCCATGCTGGATAATCCCGCACGATGTCAGGCCAGTGCAGTCCAGGCGCAAGCCGTTGCCACTGCCAATATGGCTCTGCCCGGCCAGCTGGCAGATAAAATTCTGACTCTTTTGCCATCATGATCCGCCCTCCCTGTTTCTGGTCAGACCCTCAGGCCCGCCTCCTTCCGCGCCTCCTTGCGCCGTTTTCTGCCTTTGTTGCGGCGTGTGCTGCGAACAGGCAGAAAAAACCGGGCTGGAAGGCATCAGTTCCAGTTTTGTGCTGTGGGAATCTGACCACCGGCGGCACGGGTAAAACAACTGTGGTGCTGGACCTCGTGGCCCGGCTGAACACACGCGAGATTGCCGTGCATGCTCTTACCCGTGGTTATGGCGGTCATATCAAAATGGTGACACAGGTGGACCCTGCCCGTCATTCAGCGCGGGATGTGGGGGATGAAGCCTTGCTTCTGGCACAGCACTGCCCGACATGGATCGGAGGAGATCGTGCTGCATCTGCCCGCGCTGCGGTAGCCGCCGGGGCTGCGTGTCTGATTATGGATGATGGCTTTCAGAATCCCGGTCTGCACAAGGATTTTTCTCTTCTGGTAGTTGATGGCGTTGTGGGGCTGGGCAATGGTCGCGTGCTACCTGCCGGGCCGCTACGCGAGGCTCCGGCGGATGCATTGGCGCGGGCTTCGGCTGTTCTGCTGATCGGGGAGGATAAAACTGGTTTTTTGCCGCGTTATGCGGGCCAGCTACCGGATGTTTTACAAGCTGATCTGCAAACCGGAGCAGCAGCCAAGGCTCTGGTTGGGCAGCGTTGCGTGGCCTTTGCCGGACTGGGGCGACCGTCTAAGTTTTTTGATGGATTACGGGACGCCGGGGTGAACCCGGTGCAGTGCCTCGCTTTTCCTGATCATTATTTTTATAAAGACCGGGATATGACCCATCTTGCTTCACTGGCCCGTAAGGCAGACGCACAACTCGTGACCACGCCCAAAGACACGGTTCGGTTCCCCCCTGCTTTCAGAAAACAGCTCCTGACCGTAAGTGTCGGGCTTGTCTGGCAGAATGCCAGTGCCCCCGAGGCATTACTTGATAAGCTGTTAAATCAGAGGTCAGCATGAGTTCTGTGCGCATGACCCGCCTGATTCGTGCGGAAGCATGGGTGGCACAGACGCTTCTGAACGCATTTTTGCGAATGGGGCCTGCACGGGCCTCCAATGTTGCCGGGCGGTTTTGCCGATTTGTCGGTCCTCTGTTGCCCGTTTCCAAAACGGCTCACAAAAATCTGCAGCTGGCCATGCCGGAACTGGATGCAGCTGAACGCGCCCGGATTGTGCGTGGGGTGTGGGAAAATCTGGGCCGCACAGTGGGGGAATTCCCTCATTTGTCCCGCTTGCAGGAAAACACACCTAGCGGACCGGGGTTTGAGGTGCAGGGAGCGGAATATCTGGAAGAGCAGGCCCGGCGTGGCGGTGCTGTTCTGTTTGCTTCCGGCCATATTGGAAATTGGGAGATGCTACCGCCCGGTTCGGCCCGGCATGGTACGCCTTTTGCATCGTTTTATCGGGCTGCGGGCAACCCATTGATTGACGCCATAATCCGCGCTTTGCGTGATAGCGCTATGGCCCCCACTCCTATGCCTCTTTTTGCCAAAGGGTCGCGTGGAGCACGTGAGGCTCTGGCCTATGTGTCCAAAGGTGGCAGGCTGGGCATGCTGGTAGACCAGAAAATGAATGATGGTGTTGAAGCCACATTTTTTGGCCGACCCGCCATGACGGCCTCGGCGCTGGCCGCCATAGCGTTACGTAGTCGCTGCCCGGTTATTCCCGGCTATGTAGAGCGACTTGGTCCCGCCCGTTTGCGGATTGTGGTGGAACCGCCCATGACGCTGCCGGATACGGGTGACAAGCAGCAGGATATGCTCACGCTGGTGCAGATGATCAATGACCGGCTGGAATGCTGGGTCAGGCGCAAGCCGGAAAGCTGGCTCTGGCTCCACCGGCGCTGGCCGAAAGAACTTTATAAATAAGAACACCTGAAGGGCTGCGGGCAGGAACGCGTTCCCTCTCTAGTGCCGGATATCCTGCACGTGGCGTCTTAGAGAAAGGCTGTCGCTTCTCCGCAGGCTTCAGGGTATGGTGCCGCTCTATATTACGGTCTTAATTGGAGCTGCCTGCCCATGTCTTCTCCCAGTCCCGCCCTCGCTTATCGTCTGGAAGCCGCTCGGGCGGTGGTGCAGGATGCCGCTCGTCTTGCCATGTCCATGCGCCCTGCCCCCGGTGGCCCGGAGGGTAAGCAGAAATCTGCGCAAGACTGGCTGACGGAAGCGGATGGCGCGGTAGAAAATTTTATTGCCCAGCGCATGCAGACCCTGTTTCCGGATGATGGCTTTCAGGGCGAAGAAGGCGGCGTAGCCCGTGCAGGTAGCCTGCGCTGGGTGGTGGACCCGATTGACGGGACCTCCAACTATGCACGCGGCCGAAACCGCTGGTGCGTTTCTCTGGGCTTGCTGGATGGGGATGAACCGGTTGCCGGTGTGATTGAAGCGCCAGCTCTGGGTGAGGTTTACACGGCCCTGCGTGGACAAGGCGCGTTTCTCAACGGGAAGCGTATTCGAGCCTCCCCGGTTCAGGACCCAGCCAGTGCAATGATTGAAATGGGCTGGAGCAACCGCGTCCCCAAGCCTGTGTTCATGGAAAAAATTGATGGCATCATGAGCCTTGGGGCCATGCCGCGTTCTGGCGGGTCCGGGGCTTTGGCGCTGGCTGATGTGGCGTGTGGCCGTCTGGATGGCTATGTCGAAATTGTTATCAATCTGTGGGATGTTGCGGCAGCCCTGCCTCTTCTGGCGGAAGCCGGGGCTTGTGTTTCCCCATTTCTGCGGGAGGGTGGGCTGATAGGTCCTGCTACCATTCTGGCAGCTAACCCGCATATTGCGCAGGCCCTTTCCTCTGCCACAGGCATTTCTCTGGACTAAAAAGTGACGAGCTCTGGCCTTTGGGCCATTCTGCCGCCACAAACAATGCTTAGGTTTGGCCAGTAATTTAGGCCCATAATGGAGACCACCAGAATGCGGTCAGTTTACCGTTTTTCCTCCTTTTCTCTTGCTCTAGGTATGGCAACTGCCTTG
>NZ_CALLXM010000265.1 GCF_937875265.1 uncultured Acetobacter sp.
CCTGCACCATATCAGCGGCACAGTGTTTGGTTTGTTCGCGCTGCTATGGGTTACAACCGGCTTTTTAACCATGTCCCCCGGTGGCCTGTTCCAAAGCGACCCCAACGCCATACGCACCCTGCGCGTAACGGGCACCATGACGGGAGCTAACATCCAGACCCTGCTCACGCGGCTTGCTACAGCAGCCCCGCCCGGCTGGATCGGCGTAAAAACAGCTCTTCTGGGCGGACATGTTTTCATTCAGGCTGAAACGCCGTTCGGGCCACAAAGGCTGGATGAAACGCTTTCCCCCGCCCCGCTTACCCAAGAGCAGCTCACCCGGCTTCTGCGCCCCGCAGGCCTGCTCAAAACAGCGGAGGACCTGACATTCCTCACCAGCCCGGATGCGTATTACTTCAGCCGCCCAACCCATAAGAGGCCCCTCCCCGTCTGGCGTGCTCAGGCAACAGATGGCACGCTGATTTATCTGGATGGCCCATCCGGCATGGTGCAGGCCATTCTGGACCAGCCAGCCCGCCAGTCTCGGTGGCTGGTCTATGGGTTTCATGACCTCGACTTCTGGCCCTGGCTGCGTGCGAGCCTTACACACTGGGCCATTGCCCTTCCGCTGCTTTGTGGCGTGGCCTGCGTGTTCTTATCAGGCGTTTTGATTGGTCTCCAACGCTTGCGGCGTAAGCTCAGGCGCGTGGGGTCTCGCTAACCCCCTGTTAGCCGCCCCTACTCTCCCACAGTAAAATCAAGCTGATAAGATGCCTGATCCGGTGAACGTTTTTGCTCCTGCACCCGAATAGTGGTGTCCTCAGGTTGCAGGCAATTAACCAGATAAGCGGTCTCTGCCCCGGCTCCATGATTGGTATAGGCCAGATGATAGCGGCCTTTTTTTAAAGCCGTGGGTATAGCAAACTGAAGGCGGATCACCCCCTCGCCCCCTTTTATGGCCGCAAGCGTGGGAAATGAGCCTGATTTTACGTGAAGCGAAACCGGCTTTCCGTTCACCATCACTGTCAGGGACTGAGCAATACGCGCAGCATAGGCCTGCTGTTCATCAGCTGAAAATTCGCCATCCCCATTCCGGTCAATTTGCGGGATAACGCGGTCTGCCACCTCCACACCCGGTGTAAGCCGCAGGCTCAGGGTAATGCCCTCCCGCGCCAGATCGACCGTGGTGGCCTGAAGATATTCATCCAGCCGATGCGCCGAGGCCGAATGAACCCCGGCCAGACACACCAGCCCGAAAAGAAGTGCTGTTTTGCGCATCATCATGGCACCGTCATCCTGTTGCCGTAGCTGTTAGTGGGGTCCCGGTACACGGTATGCACATGCAAAGTCGGGTCTCCCCCCACGCCCTGTGGTGAAAACTCGATCAATAAATGTGGCCCCTGAATACGATAGTAAGATGACCCGTTGTGGTCCGGCGCATGGGTGGTCGGGCCACTCCATGCAAACCATGTCTCGTTCAGGTCCTGCTGAATTTCTTTCAGACGCGGAGCGGCATAAACCGGATTGATAATGCCCGCCCATTCACTGACCACGTCCAGCAGCAGCATTTTCTGTTCGGGCGTCATGGCAGAGCCTTTCAGCCCTTCCGGCAGAATGGTTTCTCCATCATGCCCCGGCCCCATCACCAGATCTTCCACCTTATAAGGCAAAATGGCCTGTTTGCGCTGGGCGGGGGTCAGGGCATCCAGCAGGGCAAAGGCTTTGTCATTCTCACCAGCCAGAACACGCACGGTTTTCCCGCCTGCCTGATACACCGCAGGCTGCGCACCGGTCAGGGTGGGGGTCATCACGCCATGCGCGCCATCAATTACAATATTCAGGCCCAGATGATGGCCACCAAACTGCACCATCCACGGGGTGGCCTCACTCGGCTCACCAAAAACGGCAATGGTATAAACTGCCTTGCCGGATGCAAAATTAGTGCCGGCATCCGTCAGCGCCTGATCCGACCCCATAATATCCTGCATTTTTTGAAAACCCTTCTGGCTGAGCAGGGTTTGCAGAAGTGTCATGGCCGCAGTCCTCTGGGCCTCTGTCAGGCTGCCCATCTGGCGGCCGGGGCGTGGCACGTCGCTCACCGGGAAGTTGGACCACATGGCCGTGCCATACTGCTCACCAATAAAGCCGCCCGGTGGCCCCATACCCGGCCCGCGTGCAACCGGCGTGTTTACGTTGGCTTTTGTAACCGGCTCAGCCGGGCCGCCCGGTGTTGTGCGGCGGAAACGCGCCAGCGTGGCAGACTTTTGTGCCACAAACGGAAACTGTACGGTGGCTTTGCCCTGTGCATCAAACGTAGCCATAAAAGCCTGTGCCGCGGCAACGCCCTTGCGTGTTTGCTGTGCTGGGCCTGCCGTATCCGGTAAGGCCGCATCCGCTGCCAGAGCGGGGTGTGCCATATGAGCCTCCAGAGCCGGGACCGCCAGCAACAAACCTGCCACCACCACAAAAGTCTTTTGCATAAACGCGCTCCTGCCCTGAGCCGGGCCTTTTTGACAAGTCTTCTGTGCTACACACAGTGCTCCCCAATTCTGGCGGGATCAAGATGCTTCCCATATGGCCCGTTTAGCGTAGACTTCAGCACCTTTTCAGCAGGAGTTTCTCATGCCTTTCCGTGCTTCCCGGAAGCCTGTTCTGACCCACCGCACGCACATGCTGTGTATGGCGGCCAGTGTTCTGGCGGTTTCCGCCGCCCTCATTCGTCCCTCTGCCGCACAGGCCACCAGCTGTGCTGATCTGGCCCGGCAGGCCTTGCCCAACACCACCTTTACAACGGTACAGACGGTAGAAGCCGGGCAATGGCACGCCCCCCAAACGCAGCTGACGCGCATTATGACGGCACCGGGCATGAACGTGGCAGGCAAGCCCACACAAGGCAGCACACCAGCCTTCTGCCGGGTAGCGGCCACGCTGCACCCCTCCTCTGCCTCCAGCATTCGTGTTGAAGTGTGGATGCCGGTTAAGGGCTGGAATGGTCGCTTTCTGGGGGTTGGAAATTTCGGCTGGGCTGGCTCGCTCATGTATCAGGGTATGGAAACCGGCGTGAGCGAAGACTATGCCGTGGCCAGCACGGATACGGGGCATGACAGCAGCACGCCGGAAGGCCAGGGCGGCCTCTTTACCCTCGGCCACCCGGAAAAAATGGTGGATTACGCCTACCGCGCTGATCACCTGATGACCACAACGGCCAAAACACTCATCCACAGTTTTTACGGGCAGAATGCCAGCCATGCCTACTGGATTGGCTGCTCACTCGGCGGGCTTGAGGGCCTGATTGAAGCCAAACGCTTCCCTGAAGATTATGATGGTATTGTTGCGGGCGCACCGCCGAACCCCATTACCAGTTTTAATGCCGAGCAGCTCTGGGCCGGGTGGATGAGCTACCATAACCCCGCCCTGCGTGTGCCGCGTGAGAAGTTCCAGCTTTTAAACAAAGCGGTGATGAACGCCTGCGCAACACCCGTTGGCAAGAAACAGGGCTTTCTGGATGAGCCAGATGCCTGCCACTTTGAACCCAAAGACCTGCTGTGCAAGGGTGCTGACACGTCCAGCTGCCTCACGGCCTCTGAAGTGCAGTCTGCCGAGCAGATTTATCAAGGCCCGCTTAACCCGCGCACGCATCAGGTGATTTTCCCCGGCCCGGCCAAAGGCAGCGAGGACAGTTTCTCCGCTGATGGAAAAGCCTTTCCTGTAGCACTTGATCTTTTCAAATATGCAGCATTCCAGAACCCGAACTGGGACTGGACAACCCTGAACTGGGATGCCGACATTACCAAAGCCACGCAGGCCGTTGGCCCCCTGCTGCATGTGGATGACACTCTGACGCCGTTCTTCAAACATGGCGGCAAACTGCTGATGTATATTGGCTGGAATGATGGCCACAACCCGGAGCAACTCACTGCGTATTATCAGGCTGTGATGAAAAATGCTGGTGGTACCGCCAAGGATGCCATGCGGCTAATTATCATCCCCGGCATGGGCCATTGCTACGGTGGGGCTGGGTGTGACACGTTCAGCAAACTCGGCGCGATTGATAACTGGGTCAGCCACCAGACCGCCCCGGACACACTCATTGCTTCCCGCGTGGAAGACGGCAAAGTAACCCGCACCCGCCCGCTCTGCGCCTGGCCCGCCGTCGCCCGTTATGATGGGAAAGGCAGCATGGACGATGCGGCGAGTTTTGCGTGTGTAGTGCCTTAGTGATGCGGCTCCTCATGCAGCGTGTCCAGATCGGCAAAGCGTGTGTATTCGCCTTCAAAGAACAGATGCACGACGCCGGTGGGGCCATGTCGCTGTTTTTCCAGAATGAGTTCGGCCTTGTTATGCACAAGACCCATTTTGCGCTGCCAGTCATCCAGAGCGGCGGAGTATTTCTCCATAGAATCAAACGCTGTTTCTTTGGGCATACGCTGCTGGAGGTAGTATTCGTCTCGATACACAAACATCACGGAATCCGCGTCCTGCTCAATCGAGCCAGATTCACGCAAATCCGAGAGCATTGGGCGTTTGTCTTCGCGGCTTTCTACCTGACGAGAGAGCTGGGAGAGTGCAATAACCGGCACTTCCAGTTCCTTCGCAATGGCTTTCAGGCCCTGTGTGATCATGGAAATTTCCAGAACGCGGCTTTCCGGGCGGGTGCCAACGGAAGGGCGCATCAGCTGGAGGTAATCGACCACCACAAGGCTTAAGCCGCGTGTCCGCTTCAAACGGCGGCAGCGGGTCCGCATAGCAGAAAGGGAGATGGCCGGAGTATCATCAATCACCAGTGGCAAGCGGGCCAGTTCACGGCTGACACGCACAAAGCGGTCAAACTCCTTCTGGCCAATGTCACCACGACGGATTTTCTCACCGGACACCTCCGCCTGCTCAGACAGAATACGGGTGGCCAGCTGTTCGGCGGACATTTCCAGCGAGAAAATGGCGACGGTCCCGGTCGGTTCCACGCCCGGTCCCTTTTCTTCCGCCTCAATCATCAATGCACGGGCGGCAGAGAAGGCAATTTTGGTGGCCAGTGCGGTTTTACCCATCGCAGGCCGGCCAGCCAGAATCATAAGGTCAGACGGATGCAGGCCACCGGTTTTCTTATCAAGGTCGCGCAGGCCGGATGTCAGGCCGGAGACGTGCCCTTCACGCCGGAAGGCAAGTTCCGCTGTTTTAATGGCATCCGTCAGGGCGCGGTCAAACACCACAAAGCCGCCATCCTGACCCTTTTCCGTAGCCAGACGGAACAGGGCTTCTTCCCCCGCTGCAATCTGATCCGGGCCGGAAAGTTCAGAGATTGTGCCAAACGCGCTGTTCACCACCGTCTCGCCAATATCAATCAGCTGGCGGCGGATCCATGCATCATGAATGGCACGACCGTAGTCCCCGGCATTGATAATCCCGACCATGGCTGTCAGCAGTTTGGCCAGATAGGCCATGCCGCCCACATCGTTCAGAATACCGGAATTTTCCAGCTCGGCCCGCAGGGTAATGGGGTCCGCAAGCTGGCCGTTTTCAATCCGGCGGGCAATGGCATCATAAATGCGGCCATTCACCTGATTGGCAAAATGCGTGCCTGTCAGAAAGTCCGACACACGGTCATACGCCCGATTGTTTGTCAGCAACGCGCCCAGCAGGGCCTGCTCTGCTTCAAGGTTGGCAGGAGGATGGCGAAGGGAGAGCGACAGAAGCGTTTCTTCTTCCTGCCGCGCGGGTTGGGTTTGGGTCATGCTCACGCCATTGGTTCTATCAGGTCCTGTAGCACACGTCTTCCGGCATCTCCCGCAAAGACGTGCACTGCCCCGCTGCCATGCGGGACTGGCCTGACTGCCTGCCAGACCAGAATTAAATGCTCAGAACGGCCTAAAGCTTTGGTATGGAGGGCTTTGCAGCCAGCTTTACCGTATGGTCCAGCGTATCAAACGCAGTGATGATATGGTAGAGGGAACTGGTGGGAATTTTTGTCACATCAGGAGCACCCGCCGCATCCAGCTGATCCACCCATGTGCCTGCCGGGCACCGGGTAAAATAATTGTCCAGCAGGTTTTCCGCCAGTCGTGCCGCAATGCCCCGGCTATCCTGCCTGTCCCGGCACAGCACGCCACGCAGGGCTTCCCCCTGCACCCACAGGCGAGACCCACCGCGCAGCACCGTGCCATCCCGCCGCAGAACATCACGCACCCGGCCCGTTTCCGACACCACGCCAAAGCGGGTGGCAAAGCTTGCAAGCCGCATGGAGGGCTCGGAGGTATCCACGCCGGTCAGGCGGCTATATTCGCCCAGCAGCCAGACCCATTCAAAATGATGCCCCGGCTCCACCCACTGCCCGGCCTCACCCGCAGCAGGCTGCCAGTCCTGCGTGAAGAACTCGCCCAACGTGCCCGTAACAGGGTCCAGAAAGCGAGTGCGGAACAGCCGATACAGCGTGTGCGCCAGAGAAAGATCAGCCTCATGCCCGGTAGTGCCATACAGCGCCAGAACGGCTTCTAGCAGATGCATATGCGGGTTTTGCTGCCGTGCGGTGCCGTCATCCGGCAGGCAGTTCAGAAAGCCGCCTTCCGGGGTGGCCATGTGCTCCTGCACCCAGGCCAGCGTTTCCCGCGCCAGAGCTTCCGCCCGGCCAGAGCCTTCCAGCCGCCCGTACCAGGCCAGGGCAAACACCACAAAGGCGATGTCATACAGGTCTGCCGTGCTGTCTTTTACAGCGCCTTCCCGCGTGAGGGTGCGCGCCCAGCTGCCATCCTCACGGTGCGCGTGCAGCATGAAGCGGAAAATGCCGTGGGCGCGGGATACGCCTTCTTCCCACCCTTGCAGCGCCGCCCATGAAAACGCGAACAACTGCCGCGCCTGCACCCGTACCCGTTTGAACGGCGGCAGAGAAGGCTGCGCATCCAGCGTCAGGGATTCCTGAGCGCCCAGCAAAGCCAGATTATGCGGCGTGCCATCACACCCCGTAGTGGCCCAGAACGGCAGAGCCTTCTGGAACAGCCAGTCAGAAAACCGGTCTCTTACCGCCACCAGCGAAACCGGCGGGCTGCCCGTCTGCGCATCAGTCAGGGGAGTGGGAGGAAGTATACGGCTCATGATCCCTGAATCCGTCCAATAGTCGCGGTTGTGGAATGTCCCTCGGCCAGAGTGGCCAGCACCAGCCGTCCGCCATTTTCCAGCACGATATCGGCCCCCACAACCTGCTCCGGTTTATAATCCGCACCCTTGATCAGCACATCGGGCATCAGCGTACGGATGGTTTCCAGAGGAGTTTCTTCATCAAAGGACACTACGGCATCCACATACCGGATGGCGGCCATTACCTGCGCGCGGGAAGCCAGCGCGTTAACGGGCCGCGTGGGGCCTTTCAAGCGGCTGACGCTGGCATCCGTGTTCAACGCCACCACCAGACGATCACAGGCGGCACGCGCCTCAGCAAGCAGGCCGACATGGCCGGGATGGACAATATCAAAACATCCGTTGGTGAAGCCAACCTTCAGCCCCTGAGCCTGCCAGCGCTGTACCTGTGCGCAGGCGGCAGACAGCGGCAGCAAATGCGGCATATCATCAGGGCCGGACTGTTCTTCCAGCTCGTGCTGCACTTCCTGAATATCAGCCGTAGCCGTGCCCAG
>NZ_CALLXM010000266.1 GCF_937875265.1 uncultured Acetobacter sp.
GGGCATGGACTCAGACAAAAGAAGAGGCTGCAAAAAGTGGGGCCGACGATGTCAGACGGCCCGACCTGAGGGATTCTGGTGTGGCATGACGCTGTTTTGCGGCTGAGAAGACCAGAGTATATTGCTTGCAGGCGCTTTCTGGAACCGGAGCGAGGTCACGGCTGGAAACGGGGCCGGTCATACAAGGCTTATCCTGAGAATTTAGATTTTCACGCCTTGATTATACCGGTGCGGGGTATAAAATCCATATAAATCCCTCAAGGAGCCTCCTGTTGCCACAGACTGTCAGTTTCCCCGTAGGCGGCATGACCTGCGCAGCCTGTGCAGCCCGTATTGAAAAGGTTTTGAACCGTCAGGATGGGGTTCAGGCAACGGTCAATTTTGCATCGGAACGCGCACAGGTGCAGATGGACGGGCCGACAGCATCCATCAATACGGTGGTGGGGGCTGTGCGCAAGGCTGGCTTTACGGTGGATGAGAGGCGCGTTGATCTCTCCCTTTCCGGCATGACCTGTGCTGCTTGTGCCGCCCGGATTGAAAAACTCCTCAATAAACTACCGATGACGCAGGCCAGCGTGAACTTTGCGGCAGAGCGGGCGCATATTGTCTATGTTCCCGGTGTCATGGAGCCGGAAAACTTTATTGCCCGTATTGAAAAAGCCGGTTTTGGAGCGAAGCGGCTGGATGATGGTGTTAGGGAAGATCCCAATGCACGGCGTAAGGCTCTCTGGCAGACGGAGCGCAATCGGTTCATCCTGACAGCGCTGTTATCTCTGCCGTTTTTTGTGCAGATGCTGGGCATGTTTTTTGGCACAATGCTGATGATGCCCGGTTGGTTGCAGCTCCTTCTGGCAACGCCGGTGCAGTTTTTCTGTGCCCGCCATTTGTATCAGCGTGCCTGGAATGCTGTGCGGGGTGGTTCGGCCAATATGGATGTGCTCGTGGTGCTGGGCACAAGCATTGCGTATGGTTTCAGTGCTGTGGTGGTGCTGTTCCACCTGCATCAGCCCGTTTATTTTGAAGCCAGTGTGTCCATCATTACGCTTATTTCTCTGGGCAAGCTGATGGAAACTCGCGCGAAGAACAAAACCAGCGCCGGGATTGAAAGCCTGCTTCAGCTTCAACCGCAGATTGCCCATGTGGAAAGCGGCGCGGAGGTGCTGGATCGCCCGGTGGCGGATGTCCGTGTGGGGGATATGCTGGTGGTACGTCCCGGTGAGAGCGTGCCGGTAGATGGCGTTGTGCTGTATGGAGCCTCCGACGTGAATGAAGCCATGCTGACGGGTGAGAGTGTGCCTGTGCTCAAGCAGGTGGCAGATCAGGTGTTTGGTGGCACCATGAACGCCAATGGCGTGTTGCGGATAAAGGCTACTGGGGTGGGGGCGGATATGGCTCTGTCCCGTATTGTGAAAATGGTAGAGCAGGCACAGGGTTCCAAGGCCACGGTGCAGCGTCTGGCCGACAAGGTTTCAAACATTTTTGTGCCCGCAGTGGTGGCTATAGCGCTGGTAACGTTCCTGCTCAGCTGGCTGATAACCGGGAACGCAACATGGAGCCTTGTTTCCGCAGTGTCCGTGCTGGTTATTGCCTGCCCATGTTCTCTGGGGCTTGCGACCCCAACCGCCATTATGGTGGGCACAGGTTTAGGCGCACGGTCGGGTATTCTGTTCCGCAATGCCGATGCGCTGGAGCAGGCCGAAAAACTGACCACCATAATTGTTGATAAGACAGGCACTCTGACGGAAGGACGACCGACGGTCCGGGATGTGCTGCCCGCACCGCAAACCGATGCTGCGCACCTGTTGACCATAGCCTGTGCACTGGAGAAAGATTCCGAACATCCTCTGGCTCGTGCCGTTGTGGAATACGCTACGGCACAAGGCGTGCAGGCTCCTGCGGCTAGTGCGTTTCAGGCTGTTCCGGGGATGGGTGTTACGGCTCAGGTTGGTGAGGTTCTGGCCCATCTGGGCTCTCCACGCTTTCTGGCGGAAGCTGGCCTGATGCTGGATGAGGCCTTGATTGCCAGCCTTGAGAGCGAGGGGAAAACCGTTATTGGTGTCGCCACAGGGGCGCAGCTTCTGGGCTATATCACTTTGTCTGATGGTCTGCGGCCTGATGCGGTTTCTACCGTAAAAGCCCTGAAAAAATCAGGCATCAAGGTTGTGATGCTGACGGGTGACAACCAGCGTGCCGCTTCCGTTGTAGCGGCTCAGGTTGGAGTGGACGATTATATGGCGGGCGTTCTGCCAGGCGATAAAGCCGAGGCCGTTGAAAAATATCGTTCGGCTGGCGGCCTTATTGGCATGGTGGGGGATGGCATTAATGATGCTCCTGCATTGGCAGCGGCCGATGTCGGGTTTGCCATTGGGGCCGGGTCTGCCATTGCGCTGGATACGGCGGACGTCGTGCTGATGAAAAGTGACCTGACCAGCGTGCTGGATGCCATTTCCCTTTCCCGTGCAACGCTGGCCAAAATTCGCCAAAACCTGTTTTTCGCGTTTATCTACAATATTCTCGGCCTGCCGCTGGCGGCTTGCGGTTTGCTCAACCCTATTGTGGCCGGGGCCGCTATGGCCATGAGTTCCGTTTCTGTTGTCAGTAACTCGCTGTTACTGAACCGCTGGCGGCCTCAGCCGCGCGTGTAAGGCCCGCTTGGTAAAAGTGTAGTTGAGTGTTCTGGTCAGTTTTTGACCGGACAGAACACGCAAAGCAGTAAAGCGGTAAAGTAGACTTTTTATCTTTTAGTGCATGAAATGGGGTTTTTATAGTGCTTCGGGCGGTGCGCTGACGGGGCGGACAAGAGTGCCATCAGGAGACAGCATAATTTCATTTTGATGGAAGCGGCGCAGGTTGGTG
>NZ_CALLXM010000267.1 GCF_937875265.1 uncultured Acetobacter sp.
AGCTTCATGCAGGACCCCATCATGCAGCATGAGATTTTTGGCTCCTGCTCCCTGATTGTTGCCTGCCCGGATATGGACACTCTGCTGAGCCTGACCCGCAGCCTTGAAGGCCAGCTGACAGGCACCCTGCACATGGACGAAGGGGACATTGCCGACGCCCAGAAGCTGATGCCGCTGCTAGAACGCAAGGTAGGCCGCATTCTGGCTAACGCATGGCCCACGGGCGTGGAAGTTTGCGCAGCCATGGTGCATGGCGGCCCCTTCCCGGCCACGACGGACCCGCGCAGCACATCTGTTGGCACAGCTGCCATTGAGCGCTTCCTCCGCCCGGTATGCTACCAGGACCTGCCGGACGCGTTGCTGCCTGCCGGGCTGCGCAGCACCAACCCGCTCGGGCTCCCGCGCCAGACCGAAAACTAAAGCCCTCCCCACCAGCCAGCCCTTCGACTGATGACAGGACACCTTATGCCCCAAGATGAGTCAGGCCACTTCAGGCAACGCCTTGGTCTGTTTGACCTGACCATGATCGGCTTTGGGTCCATCTTCGGTTCAGGCTGGCTGTTTGCGGCCGCCCATGTGGCGGATATGGCAGGCCCTGCCAGCATTGTCTCATGGCTTATAGGCGGTGTGGCTGTTCTGCTCATCGGGCTGGTTTATTGTGAACTGGGCGCTGCCCTGCCGCTGGCGGGCAGCGTGGTGCGTTACCCGGAGCAGGCCCACGGCTCCACCGCCGCTTTCCTGACCGGGGCAATGACCACCATTGCCTTTTCCAGCCTGATTTCCATTGAAATTGTTGCAGCCCGCCAATATGCCGATGCGTGGATTGGCGGCCTGACCCGCAATACCAGCGGAGACCCCACTCTGGCCGGGTGGCTGGTGCAATGCGCCATCATGGTTCTTCTTTACGCCATCAACCGGCGCGGGATTGGCAGTTTTGCGCTGATCAACAACATTGTCACCGTCTTCAAATTTCTGGTGCCAACTCTGGTTGTGGCACTGCTCCTGGCCTACATGCACCCCGGCAACTTCAGCCTGCATGGCTTTGCGCCGCATGGGTTT
Source organism: uncultured Acetobacter sp. (assembly GCF_937875265.1). GTDB lineage: Bacteria > Pseudomonadota > Alphaproteobacteria > Acetobacterales > Acetobacteraceae > Acetobacter. The sequence goes on from NZ_CALLXM010000267.1 coordinate 1,060, forward strand.
CAGGGGGTGGAGACGGCTATTTCTGCCGGGGGCGTCATTTTTGCCTATCTGGGCCTGACCCCCATTTTGTCTGTCGCCAGTGAAGTGCGGAACCCGCAGCGTACCATTCCCATCGCGCTGGTGGCCTCCATCACGCTGGCCATGCTGGTTTATCTTCTGCTTCAGACAGCTTTTATCGGGGCCCTCCCCAGCAACCTGCTCACGGACGGCTGGAACGGGATCGCGACCCGTCTTACCTTACCGTTTCACGATATTGCCGTGCAGCTCGGGCTTGGTTTTCTGGCCATTATGGTTGTGCTGGATGCTGTTCTTTCCCCCACCGGGACGGGTAATATCTACATGTCCGCCACGGCCCGCGTGGTTTACGCATGGTCTAAAAGCGGCACGTTTTTTCCTGTTTTCCAGCGCATGAATACTGAGCGCGGTGTGCCAGACAAGGCTCTGCTGCTCACCTTCGGGCTGGCTCTGTTCTGGACGCTGCCGTTTCCTTCATGGCAGGCGCTGATCGGCGTAGTTTCTTCCGCCCTTATGCTCAGCTATGCCATGGCCCCGACCTCAGCTGCGGCACTCCGCCGCTCTCAGCCAGACCTGCACCGGCCTTTCCGGCTGCCATACTTTGCGGTTCTCTCACCGCTGGCTTTCGCAATTGCCTCCCTTATTGTCATCTGGACAGGCTGGAACACGCTGTGCTGGCTGATGCCTGCCCTGCTTGTGCTGACAGGCATTTTCATGGCCACAGTCCGGCGCACCCTGTCTGCCGCATTATGGGCGCAGGAACTCCGTAGCAGTCTGTGGATGCCTGTTTATTTTCTGGGGTTGCTTGGTCTGTCCTGGTGCGGACCGTTTCAGGGAGCTGGCCTTCTGAACCACGTCTGGGATGATGTGGCCGTGGCAGCCTTCGCTCTGGTCATTCACCACTGGGCCGCCACATGTGGCCTTCAGGATCAGGCCGACACAGCAACGGCCTGATATTTACTTCAGCGCGCCACGCAAATCATCCAGCGTGGTCTGGATGTGTTTGCGCATCAGCTTTTCAATCTCGCGCTTGTTGCCCGCCAGCCAGCACGCCATCAGTTCACGGTGCTCCTGATTGGCGCGGGTATCAATATCTTTCATATGCATATGAAACCGCACGTAGCGGTCGGCTGTCACGTTCAGCAGGGTCAGCACATGGATGGTTGTCGGGCCTGCTGCCGGCTCCACAAGCGCCAGATGGAACAGCCGGTTATAAACGCCCCGCTGCGGGTCCTGCTGTGCTACCGCATTTTCCAGCTCTTCCAGACAGGCCTGTGCTTTCTTTGCGTCCTCTTCCGTCGCACTCTGGGCGCCCAGTGCCGTCGCTTCAGGCTCAATCAGCAGGCGCAGATGAAAAACATCTTCCGCTTCCTTGCGCGTGAGCGGCGTGACAAAAAATCCCCGTTTGGGATGAAGGGAAACGAGACCATCCTGTTGCAGGCGCACCAGAGCTTCGCGCACCGGAATTTTGCTGATCTCAAATGCTGCCGCAATGCCATCCTGACGGATTGGCTCACCTTCCCCCACATCTCCGTTGAGGATCTGCTCACGGAGAACGTCATAAAGCTGGTCAGAAATAGAACGCGAAACAAGTCGCGTCTTCTGGGAGGGGATGACTATGGCAGACTTCATTTCTCTCACTCAAATCTTGTCTGTATAGCTAAGCTATTCCCCCGCCCGAAACAACCAATAGGCGCAAGATGGCAGAAAATGAGGGCCATTCTTGTACGCATACCAGCAGTCCATAAGGCTTTTCACATCAGATTCCCAATTTTTAAACGGGCCTTATTTCTGAGCGTTCCCGGACCCGACAGACAGCAACCGCACCCCAAAAAACGGACCGTTCGAGCGCGATTTACCGGGCAGAATGCGCACCGTCAGCGTTTCTCTTCCTTTGGTCAAAGCTTCGGGGATAACCGCCTCTACATCCACAAACCGTGCAGGCATTTCAGCAGGCCAGTTCACATCGGCAAGAGCTTTGCCGTTGACCAGAATACGCGTCCCGCGTGTGCGGGTACTATCTTTGCTCCATAAGGTTGTTTGCAAAACAAGGGGACCGGGTCTGGCCCGCAGAGTGAATTCCATAAACCCGCCAGACCGCAGATCCCGCCCATTCCGCCCGCGATACACAAGCGGCCAGGACCCGTCAGCCTTCAGCCCGTGGTCATGCTCCTGCTGCATCTCACCCAGATGGATGACGTCAATCGTGCGGGCCGCAATATCTTTCTGGCGGCGCTGCTCCTCACGATACACACCCTCTTCCTGATGCCATTCAGATTCTGAAAAACAGCGCAGATACAGCGCACTCCGGCGCTTGTATTGTGCATAAAACGGCTTGAATTCAAGCTGTGCCGGTCGGCCCGCCTGCGTGGTGCGATAAACAGCCTCCTGCCCTGCCACAGGGGCCATATCCTGCACCACATTTGAGGTGACAAGTGCGGGGTCCATCGCATCATACGGCCCATCTGCCGTAGCAAGATCGGCTGCCAGCACCATCGGACCATGCATGAGCGTGACAAGGTGTGGAGCATCCACCGGTGAGTCCGTGCGCAGCGCCAGAGGAAGGGTCAGCGCAACAGCATCCCCCGCGTGCCATGTACGTTCCAGCGTCACGTATCCGCCTGAAACCTGAGCCGGAACGCTCTGGCCGTTGACCGTCAGGCCCACACTGCCCTTAACCCAGCCGGGCACCCGCAAGGCCAGACGGAAAGAGGCAGGCGCTTTCAGGTCCTCCACACGCAGGTTTACCTGCCCGTCATACGGATAACGGGTTTCCATACGCCATGAAACGTCTTTTCGTGCCCAATGCATGCGCGACGGGATGTAAAGATTTACAAAAAGTGTTTCCGGCCCCTGCCACCAGATGGACTCTCCATGCTTGGCATGACTTTCCATGCCGGTGCCCACACAGCACCAGAAACTGTCCGTAGGGGTAGACCATTCCCGCACCCCGGCAGTGATGGTGGGCGTCATGTAGGTAAACATGCCGGTTTGCGGGTCATGCGCTGCCAGAACATGGTTCAGATGTGCGCGCTCATAGTAGTCAAATAACGCACTATCCGGCTGCCATGTGTAGCATTGCCGTGTCAGCTTGAGCATGTTGTAGGTGTTGCAATGCTCGCAGGTCTGCTCGGTAATATGCTGAGAAATAGTATCGGGCTCTGAAAAATATTCCCGATCCGCGTTCCCGCCAATCACATAACTATGGTGCTGCGTTACAGCCTGCCAGAAAAAGCGTGGGCCAGTCTGCCAGCGCGCATCTCCACTGACATCCGCAATACGCCCCAGCCCGATCAGTTTGGGAATTTGCGTATTGGCATGCCGGTTAGCCAGATCATCATGCCGGGCCATGAGTGGGTCCAGAACGGGCCGGTCATAAGTACGTTTTGCCAGACGCAGCCACTTCACATCGCCCGTACGGGCTGCCAGTTCTGCAAAGCTTTCGTTCAGACCACCATATTCACAGGTCAGAACCTTTTGAAGCTGCGCATCTGTCAGCTTGCTGTAAAACACTTCAAAAAATCCACCCAGCCCGACAGCAACGGCAAGCGCATTCTTATCCTGACAATAGGTTTGAGCATCAAACAGGCCGGAAAAGGTTTTATGGATGTTATAAAGAGGAGACCAGGCCCCGTTCAGGTCAAACCCGCCTGAGCGGATATCGCCTTTTTCCATTTCCGCAAAAATTATTTTTCCATCTGTAATTTTACCGTCTTTGTTCTTCCGGGTGAACCCCGCCACATAACCATCGCCCCATTTATCCTGAACAACAGCCAGTTCCTGCACAATATAGGCCACTCGGCTGTGGCATTCAGCATCACCTGTCTGCGCATACATCAAGGCAAGAGCGGAGAGGTAATGCCCCAGCGTATGCCCGGCAATGGTATCATTCTCCCATCCGCCATACACATCCCCTTTGGGCAGCAGGCCAGCCTGTGCGCGGAAGTTATGGAGCAGGCGGTCTGCACTCAGGCTAAGCAGATAGGCCCGGTTACTTTCAACTGCGTCCAGCCATGGAGAGGGTAGTAGGCGAACATCCTGAAGTGGCACAGGTGTAACAGCTTCCGCCACAGGCATTCCCTCCTGCACGGAGGCCGCAAAAGCCCGTCGTGCCCCCGGAAAAACAGATTTCACTCCGCCCAAAGCCGCACTAGCCAGCAGGAAGCGCCTGTTTAGTCTGATCTCCATAGTCTTTCCTTT
>NZ_CALLXM010000268.1 GCF_937875265.1 uncultured Acetobacter sp.
TCTCCGGTGCCAAGGCGCAGGTTGCTGCCGTGCAGGTTAAAAAAGGCCGCCTCTATCGTGCCCGACTCACAAACCTGTCCCACACAGATGCCGTTGCCGCCTGCCGCCGCCTGAGCGGGTGTGTGCTGGTTTCCCCAGATTCCCGATCCTGACGATTAGAGAAAAATAACGGTTAGCAAAAAGCCTGTCATGCTGTCTGAAGCATGACAGGCTTTTGTTGTTTTAAGCGGGCTGTTACGGTCTGTGCGCGACAAAGCATGTCATAAAGATAATTTGTTATTTAATTACAAAGAATTGCATACAGTCGGCTATTGGTATGAAAGTCGTGAGAGACGGAAAAGCATTTTTATGAAAAAGACGGTCATTAATTTCTCTATAATAATATTCTTACCAATTATTGTGCATTTTCTGGGGATTTTTAATATTCTATCCCCTAATCCCTTGTACCTCTATTTCCATCTGGGGAACATCGCCTCTTCCCTTCTGGATGGAAGTCCCGGCTGGGTTGACCCGAATGCCGGAGCCACTACGCAGGCATTAGGCACGCTTGCAGCACGCCAATGGTTGTCTGGCCATATTCCCTGGTGGGATAGTTTTTCGGGGATGGGGCTGCCTCTTGCTGCGGAAATGCAGAGTTCAGTACTCTTCCTTCCTTTTATTCTGCTTTTGTATTTTAGCAATGGTATTTTATACATCAAGATCAGCCTGCAAATTGTAACAGGCCTTTTCTCCTACGCTTTATTTCGTCAAATGAGGCTTTCGAGACTGGCGGTTGTTTCCGGCGCTGTCCTGATGGAAATGAGTGGCGCATTCGCCTGGTTTGCGCATGCCCCCATCATGCCCCTGCCTTTTCTGCCCTTGCTGCTGTGGGGGATATTACGCTGCTGTCAGGACAACAAGAGGGAGGCCTTGCAAGGCACGGCTCTTGTCTGTTTGGGAATTTCCGGCGCTATTTTTGCAGGGTTTCCAGAAACAGCCTACATGAACGGCCTGTTTGCCTTACTGTTTGCCTGCTGGGCGCTTCTGTTTGTTTCTCACAAGGCACTGTTTTCGGCAAAATTGATTGCCGGTGGCGGCATAATCGGCCTTCTGGTCAGTTCTCCGGCATGGATGCCGTTCTTTTCCTTGCTCCGTGTTTCCTTTCTTGGGCAAAATCAGGATAGCCACGGGGCGCACTTCCTGCTGTCCAATCTGGGGCAGACCCTGTTTCCTTATCTGTTCGGGCCGCCTCTCTATCAGGTTTTCAATGGCCGGGTGAATACGGTGGACGTCTGGTGGCACACAGGGGGATATTGCGATTTTGCCATCGTGTTCGCAGGCATTTTCAGTATTGTCTGCTCATTATTTTTCAGGACGCACTACAGAAAACTGACGTTTTTTATAGGGGCCTACATGCTTGTAACGGCTCTGAAAGCCGTTGGCTTTGCGCCAGTCAGCAAGCTTCTGGATTTGATACCGGGTATCCGGCAATGCATGTTCTATATTTATATCTCACCGGGCTGGTGGTGTGCGCTGGCTATCCTGTTCGCCATTGTTCTGGATGATTTGAGTGTCATTCCCAAAGCCAATCGCCTAAAAGCTCTTAAATACGCAATGGCAGCCAGCCTGTGTGTCGGACTCATTGCCTTGTGCGCGTCTCTTCCCCTGGTCAAGAAACTGCTTTTCATCCAGCATTACGTTTATTACCCGGTCTTTTCCCTTGCCTGGGCTGGCCTTGTTTTTTCTCTTCTTGTCTATGGATTTTTGCGGAATAACAGGAAACTTGTTGCCTGTACTGCCATTCTGAACGCAACGGCTTTATTCTTCTATCCCACCCTGACTGGCGTACGGCCTAAGCAGGATGTTGATCAGGCGCTTCTTGCAATGCTGAAAACGGTTTCGCAAAAAGCCAGAGTGGTCTCAGCAGCAACATTCGCGCCAAACTATGGTGCGTTTTATGGCATCGCGACCGTGAATTACACGTATCTGCCGCTGCCTGAAAGCTTTTCGGGGGCGCTGGATGCCAATATCTGCAATGGTTATGACCATACCCAGTTTTTCACCAGTGGCTTTGGGCGGCTTTGTCGGCCGGAGCTGAGCATCAATGCCTATTCAACATGGCAAAGCCCGGCCATCTCCACGCTGCAGGGGCTGACCTGGCTGAAAAATCATAACGTAGGCTATCTCCTGTATCCCAAGGGGCATGATGTCTGGAGGGATGCAATTGGAACGTCTCTTCCCCCGGAAGGGAACAGATACCAGACCTTCACATCCGCTCCACAGGAAGGGGACATCGTGAATGATGAACTCTCCGGCGCAACGCTCCATCGGGTCGGGGTTGGGCTAGGCACGTATGTGGGGCACGCAACTGGCGGATGGCACGCGGCCTTGTGCAGCGAGAGCCAGTGCGTTCAGGCCGATGGAAGGCTGGAGCAGGCGGCTGACAATCAGGTGACATGGCTGGATTTGCCGCATCCTCTGACCATGCCGGATCATGCGCGGACCCTGCATTACAAGGTATGGAGTGATGAAACGGCCAGCCCCGCAGCACTCGCTGTCTGGACGTCTCATGCCTCTGCCATGGCGCAAATCCTGCCACTGGTCACGGTCGATCTGGATATTGCACCGTTTACAGAGCGGAAAGTCTTTGAGGATTCCCAGTTCTCCCTAGAAGCTCTCCCCAACACACAGCCGTATTATTATGCACCAGACTGCACAGTGACGTTCATTTCCAGACTGCATGCACGCGCAACATGTGTGAAAGAGACAGATCTGATAAGGAATGAACTGTTTTACCCCACATGGACCGCAACATTGAACGGGAAACCCCAGAGTGTTGATCAGGAGCCAAATGGCTTCCGGCAATCCCTTCACCTTCCTGAAGGGGAAAGTGATATTTACTGGGACTATGCTCCAGCCCATATCAAGGTGATTTACGTGCTGTTCCTGGCTGGTGTTCTGGGCACGCTTGGGGTGTTGATCAGAAGCCGGTCTGTGTCTGCAACGTAAGGCAATGCGGGCGGCTGAGGGATGTTTGGAATCTAGAGCCAGAGGTAATAGCGCGTCAAAAGAACCGGGGTCATGGCGTGAACGGAGAACAGGAAGACGATAATAAACAGGGTAAATGTGCAGAGGGACCGGGGTGTTATTGTCATTTCCTCCAAAGCATATGCCAGGAACAGGGCTGGAATTAAGAAATAACGGCCCTGAATGCCTGTAATCTCAGGGGCGGTTACTGGGGTCCAGGCAAGATAGAGAGCCATAAAAACCAGCAGGCAGGAGGCCAGCCCCATGCCAGCCAGCATGCCGGATAGCTGCCATCTGTCACGCCAGTTTTTCCACGGTATGGCGAACAGGACGGTGACAAGGAGAAGAGACATCAGGGTGGAGTAAACCCTTGCGGGAAAGGCCGTATCCAGCCAGCCAAGATTGCCAAGAAAAGAAGAGGCGTAGAAATCCTGCGTGTTGGGATCTGCCACAGTATTGAAAAGCAGATGGGCAAAATGGAGCGGGTGCAGAAGAACGCCCAGCAATTTCCCGGAAACAGAAGAACTCACGTTCGGGTTGCTGACAGTCATCTTCATGGCCAGCATGGTCCATGTGACTGAAAAAACCGCACAGGCTATTGCCTGCCACAGAACAGGCCTCTTCCGTGTGTAAAACCACGCAATAAACGGAAGAAGAAGGATGGGCAGGGCATGCAGCCTGCATGTGGAAACCAGTGTTACCGAAATGGATAATGTGTACAGCAGGGCAGGTGAGGCCCGCTCCCTGAGCCGCATGACCTGCATGAAAGCCGAAAGAGCCAGCACTGTGACAGCCGTAGCCATGCCGTCCAGACTGGCGGCGCCGGACTGAAATAGCGTCATGGGGATTGCCAGCAGGGCCAGAACCAGAGCGTTAGGCGGATAAATGGCAAACGCAATGACCGTAATCAGACCAACCGATAATACGGTCAGCAACCGGGCAAGCCGGTAGGAGCGGTCAATGGACAGATGCATACGTTCACCCGCCAGCAGTCCGATGGCCTGAGGGGTATAGATTATGGGGAAATAATATCCAGTTCCTGGCGCGACGGTGAACGTCTGGTGGGACGTCCATTGAAAACGGCTTATTTCCTCAACATTATTGTGCGTAATTTTTCTTTCTGGATGGCCTTCATATCTTGCAAGATAATCAATGTAATTTTCCAGCCCTGAATCAACAAAACTGCCCGAGGCCTGGCCGGGTGGGGTTTTCAGAAAGAGATCTCCTCTGGCGAGCCAGTAGGCGCGTTTGAGATGGTCGCGCTCATCGGGGGACTGAAGGGGAGGAACAATGCCTGTTTCAAGAAAGCAGAAAAAACTTATAAAAAGAGAGGCGATAATAATAAGATATTTTGGACTTATCGTCTCTGATGAAAAAAACTTTCTCACAGTTTCTGCCCAAGAGACACCAGAATACCGGATACAATCAAAAGAACACCCAGCGCGTATTGCCAACTGAAATTTTCATGCAGAATAAAGTGGCTGAGGAACGGGACAATGGCAAAAGCTAGGGCCATGAAAGGATAAACCCGCCCAAGCTCTGAACGCTGCAACAGCCAGACCCAGCCTATTGTTGTAATGCCGTACAGGATGAGGGCGACCAGCAGAACGCTCAGGGCGGTCGGGTCCATGAAGCTTCCGGCTTTACTGAAGCCATTAGCACTGATCTTGAACAAAATTTGCCCTATGGAGATACCAATAACGCAGAGGATGGCAAAAAAGATGTCTGTCATGGCAAGGTTCCGGAGCGAGGGAATTGGGTCAGGCAACGCAGGCTTCTTGCGCCATTTCTGCCAGGCTCGGACTGGATGTCATAGGATAGAAAGGCCAGCAGGAACTGAATCCCCAGAATGATGGGCAGCGCAGCCAGCATGACGGTGCCAGCGGACGCATAAATGCCCCGTTGGAAGCTGTAGAACCAATGCAGCCCGCCATAAAAGGAGCCGTAAAGGATCAGAAAAAGGCCAGCAGGTAACTCAAAGGAAGAGATCGACATATCTCTGAGGTAATAATTATAGAAAATTCTTTTGAAAAAGTTTTTGATATTTTTTGAGAAAAATTCAAAAAACACTTTTTTGATATTCAACCCGCTTACTTCATCCCCGTAATGTGCACGCATGGGAATGTCCTTGACAATGGCGCGTACGGTATTCAGCCGGAAGAGCATATCGGTTTCAAAAAAATAACGGCGGCTGATTTTGTCAAAAGGTAAGAGCGTTGCAACATCTTTGTGGATAGCGGTGTAGCCGTTGGTCGGGTCAAAAATGCTCCAGTATCCTGACGAGAATTTTGTCAGGAAAGAGAGCCCTGCATTTCCCAGCAACCGGACTTTGGGCATGCTGGCAACGTCTTCCGGGTTGAAAAAGCGATTGCCCTTTGTGTAGTCAGCATATCCAGCTAGAATTGGGGCAATAAAACGGGGGATCAGCGCGGGGTCCATCTGTCCGTCGCCGTCAATTTTGATCATGATGTCCATATTATCGGCCAGGGCGGCCTGATACCCGGTCAGAACAGCGCCACCGACCCCCTGATTGATGGTGTGCTGAAGCACATGCACCCTCGGGTCCATGCAGGTTTCCGTGACATACTGGCCGCTTTTTTCAGGGCAGCAATCATCCACCATGTAAATGGCTGAAACGTCCGGGCCAATACGGCTGATAACGTCCAGAATGAAGTCCCGCACATTATATGACGGTATGATGACCGCCACGCGAGCCTGTTCTACGCCGTCTGTTGCTCCCTCCGCTTGTCCCATCTGAACTGCCATCTTCGGTGAGCCCTTTTATGATCAGGCTTTTCGGATACTGTATTTTGGGCAGGAATGCGAGGGAGCAGATCCGGAAGGCCTGAACGAGACAGCCTGCCTGTGCGTTAACTCTTTCCGTTTTCCTTCTTTTTTGCCTTCACCCCATCAGCCGGAGGCGGCAGCGGTGCATTCTCGCGGCCGGAATAGCGGCCGATAATCTGGTGGATGGCTCCGGCGGCTTCCTGTGCGGCAACAACCGCGACGTCACCCCAGTATTTGTCCAGTGAATGCGCTTCAATATCGTGCAGCTGTGTGGCCGCCCCTGCTTCCTTGTTGTTCTTGTCCACAACGCGCCAGACAATTTCAATATGCTGCTGCGGGTGGCCCGTGGTGCCCA
>NZ_CALLXM010000269.1 GCF_937875265.1 uncultured Acetobacter sp.
GCACGCGGGGGTCACACGGGGTGGTGGCCGCATGATCGAAATAGAGTTCGTCCACGTCCTGCCCTTTTTGTTCAAATGGCAATGGTCGGGACCGCGCTTTGCGCCATGGCACCATACGCCCGGATAAACAGAGTGATGTCGTCTTCCGTAACAGACCACGGCAGGGAAACACGGATGGCCTGCCCGGCCAGTTCCCCCAGCCCCATGGAGTCCAGCACATGAGATGCCGCAACCTTGCCGGAAGAGCAGGCCGACCCGGCGGAAACACACAGTCCCTCCAGATCCAGCCGCATCAGTTGCCCCTGTGCCCTGCGCCCCGGTAGGGCCAGATTGGTTGTGTTGGCCAGCCGGGGGGCCGTCCCGCCATTGACCACAGCCCCCGCCGCAATAGCGCCCTGTTCCAGCCTGTCACGCAGGCGTGCCAGCGGTTGCATGGGTTGAGCCAGAGACGCCTGCAACGCAGCGACAAGCCCTGCCAGCGCAGGCAACGGCGGCGTGCCGCCCCGTCTGCCCTGCTCCTGCCCGCCGCCTTCAAATAAAGGTTCCAGACGCGCCGGAGCGGGGCCACGCAACAGCAGAGCCCCCGCCCCTTTAGGGCCACCCATTTTGTGGCCAGAAAGGGCCAGACTATCCATACCCATCTCTTCAACACACAGCGCCATGCGGCCTGCGGCCTGCACGGCATCCACATGCAGATGCGCTTTATAGTTTTGGCAAAGGCTTACAATGTCCGTCATAGGGTGCAGCACACCCGTCTCATTGTTGGCGAGCATCAGGCAGACAAAGGCGGGCGAACCATCCTGCGCCAACTCAGCTTCCAGCACATCTAGCCGCACCTGCCCGCTGGAATCCACCGGCAACCACGTAAGCGGTGCGCCTGCGGGCACGCCCTTACGCACCGCATCATGCTCAGTCTGCCCGACCAGAAAACGTCGCCCCTGCCCCAGCCCGTGCATGGCCAGCACATTGGCTTCCGTGCCACCAGATGTAAAAATACAATTCAACGGGGCCACGCCAAGAGTTTTTGCAACCTGATCCCGTGCATTTTCAAACACGGCACGCGCCATGCGCCCCGCCCGGTGCACGGATGAGGGATTCCCTGTCAGATCCGCTGCGGCAAGCATGGCCTCCCGCGCTTCTGGCCGCAGAGGCTCCGTTGCATTGGCGTCCAGGTAAATCATGCGCGGCGTCTCACCCTTCAAATATTCGTGCCCTCCCCTGCAAGGGGCACAAAACAGCCATTAGAACGATTTATGTGGAAATTATGGCCTCACACCCCTTATAGAAGGGCACATGGTCGATACCATACAGTGCAGCAAGGTGGGGCCAGCATGGATAACCTGTTTTCCGGTGTCTTTGGTGGCCACAAGACAGCACACCAAGAATATGCCCCTGCCAGCGGCAAGGTCAATCTCGGATTTTGCGCCTCACCCCTTTTCCTGCCTCCTGCATGATACCATGTCCATAACAGACCTTTCTCTGCCGCTTTGTTTCTGCACACGGCGGCAGGTGGCCTGTTTTCTGAACGTTTTGCGGGCCGCCTGACCCGCGTGCTCCGGCTTGTTGCGTGGCATCGCCCCCTGCCGGAGCATCTGCCAAACCGGGATGCGTCATGCCCACGGACGCATTTCAAAACCATGCGGAACCCGAATGCCAGAGGTTATGTTTGCCGGCCCGGACGGGCGTCTTGAAGGACGTTACCATCATTCCAGCCAGCCCAATGCCCCCTTAGCGCTGGTGCTGCACCCGCACCCGCTGCACGGCGGCACAATGAACAACCGCATTACCTACGCCATGTACCGGTCCTTTGAAAAAATGGGCTTTTCAGTCATGCGCTATAACTCCCGTGGTGTCGGGCGTTCTCAGGGCCGGTATGACGGTGGGATTGGTGAAATTTCCGATGCCGCCGCCGCACTGGACTGGATGCAGATGGTCAACCCGAATGCCAGCGGTCTGTGGATTGCCGGTTATTCCTTCGGGGCTTTTGTGGGCATGCAGTTGCTGATGCGCCGTCCGGAAATTACAGGCTGGATCAGCGTTGCGCCCCCGGCCACCTATTATGACTTTGGCTTTCTGGCACCCTGCCCCTGTGGCGGCCTGATGATTGCGGGCGGCAAGGATGACATGGCACCGGAACCCGCCATTCATAAACTGGTGGACAAGCTGAACACCCAGAAGGGTGTGACGGTGGATTACCGCGTATTCCCTGATGCAGACCATATCTTTGCCAAACAGGCAGACAA
>NZ_CALLXM010000270.1 GCF_937875265.1 uncultured Acetobacter sp.
TCGGGCAGGATGTTCAGGCCCACATGCTTTTCCGCAATGCGCTCAATCATGGTGCCCAGTTTATCAAGGGCATTGATGTTGCGGGCATAGGTCAGCACGGCCAGAGCCAGAGCGACGGGCTGGGAGCCGTTCTTCTGGTGTGCGCTGTTGAACAGGGCGCTGATGGCGGGGTCTGCCAGCAGGCGCTTGTACATCTCGGTGGTAATGGTCACGCCGTGGGCTTCCAGCGCGGGGATGCAGGCGGTGATGATGGCGCGGGTTTTGTCGTCGAGAGGTGCTGACATGGGAGTCTCCTGCTCTATAAGGTGTAAATTATATGCACCTTATAGAGTGCTGGAAAAAAAGATGTCAATATGGCACATCTTTTGCATGCGCCTGACCCTCTACACAGATTATGCCTTGCGAACGCTCCTCTATCTGGGGGTGCATGCGGGCCGCCGTGTGTCCATCCGTGAGGTGGCGGACGCTTATGGAATTTCAGAAAATCATCTGGTTAAGGTCATTCACCATCTGGGTCGGGGCGGCTTTGTGGATACGCTGCGCGGGCGCAATGGCGGGCTGATGCTTGCTCGCCCCCCAGCGGAAATCTGCATTGGGGATGTGGTGCGCCACACGGAAGACGATATGGCTCTGGTGGGGTGCATGACGGAACCCGACAAAGAAAGCGGGCGGGGCGGGGAAGGCTGCATTCTGGCACAGGCCTGCACTTTGCGCGGCGTTCTGGGGGAGGCGCTTGGGGCCTTCATGACTGTTCTGGATGGTCGCACGCTGGCGGACCTTCTTCAGCCGTATGAGCGGCAGACTCTGCGCGCTGTGGCACCCGGCAGTATAAAACCCGTAGAAAATGTCAGCGCTGATACAACTATAAAAGCCCGCCAGACGGCGGAATAACGTGGGCCGTTTTGGGCCGCAAATATCTTTGCCCTGAAAAATGGAATTAACGGATTAAAAACCCGCTCTTCTTCCTTTATCAACGGGCAGCACACAATAAAGGCTGTCCGTTTTCCCATGCTGTATTTTACGCCAGAATCACCGTCTTCTATTATTGCCCTGCTGGTCTGCGGCCTTCTGGTATGCGTGTTTGAGTTTGTGAACGGGTTTCATGACACCGCCAACGCGGTTGCTACGGTAATCTACACTCGTTCCCTGCGGGCAGGCCCTGCGGTTGTGCTTTCAAGTGTGATGAATTTTCTGGGGGTACTGACCGGCGGGTTGAGTGTGGCCTATGCCATGGTGGAAATGTTGCCGCCCGATGTGCTTTCCCCACCAGATGGCACGCCTGCGGTGCCCATGCTGTTCTCCCTGTTCGGCACAGCACTGGTCTGGAATTTGCTGACATGGCGGGCCGGTATCCCCAATTCCAGTTCACATTGCGTGATTGGTGCCATTGTTGGTGTGGCCATCGGGGATTCGCTTGTGCACGGGCGTAGTCTGAGTAATGGGGTGGACTGGCACCAGATTACCAAAGTGCTGGAAGCGCTGGCTATTTCGCCTGTGCTCGGGCTGGTTGGGGCGGCGCTGTTCTATCTGGCGATGCGCAGGGTGGTGAAAGATCCGGCACTGTATCAACCCCCGCAAGGCGATGCTCCGCCGCGCGGCTGGGTGCGCTGGCTGCTGGTGGGCAGTTGCAGTGGGGTCAGCTTTTCTCATGGGAATAATGACGGGCAGAAAAGTATTGGCCTGATTATGCTGACCGTGGTTGGGCTGATGCCTGCCCTTTATGCCCTTAACCCGCATGAAGCGCATCGGCTGCCGCTCCCCATAGAGCAGGTCACGCAGATTGAAACCTTGCTGGAGCAGTATGATCATGACGGCCTGCGCACCGAGGCTCTGGCGTCTGCCAGCCGCCTGAAAACGGGGCGCAACATCCCGGCTTCGGTCCGTAATTCTGTGGCGCAGCGGGCTGATGTGTTTGAGGTTTTGGCTGGGCTGAAATATGTGGAGCATCTGTCCAGCACTCCGGCGGCAGACCGTATACAGGCAAAAAATCTGCGCAAACATGTGCAGCCAGTGGTTGAGTTTGCGCCCTGGTGGGTGCGGTTGCTCAGCGCTCTGTGCCTCAGCCTCGGTACGATGATCGGCTATAAACGCATTGTGCGCACGCTGGGTGAAAAAATAGGCCGCACACATTTAACGCCTGCGCAGGGGGCCTCGGCTGAACTGGTGGGGGCAGGGCTGATTTTAACAGCGGGTTATACGGGCCTGCCGGTGAGCACCACGCACATTATTACCGCCGGTATTGCGGGCAGCATGGTGGGTGCTGGCAGCGGTGTGCAGGGCGGTATGGTCAGGCGCATTGCACTGGCATGGATTGCCACGTTGCCGGTTACGATCCTGATGGCGGCGGGGTTGTTTTATATGTTGAGTCCGTAAGAGCAGGATTTTTTATAAGACACAGAT
>NZ_CALLXM010000271.1 GCF_937875265.1 uncultured Acetobacter sp.
GCAAGGCTCAGGGCGCTGGCAGCCTGTGCGGCATTGCGGGCGGCCTCGGCCTCGGCTGTCTGGGCAGAAAGTGCCGTGGTGTCATGAGAGTGCTGCGCTTGCAGGCCCGTCACGCTGTCTTCCAGCGCGTGGTTACGGGCGTGCTCGGTATCAAGCTGCCGGGAGAGTTCAGCCGTCTGGCCCTCCAGCTTTTCCAGCACATGCTCACGCCGGTTCAGTGCTGCGGAAAGCAGGGTCTGACCCATGACAAACACCAGCAGCACAAAAATAACGACCATCAGCAACGTGGAAAGGGCATCCACATAGCCAGGCCAGGCATCTAGCCCGGCGTGCAGCTTTCTGCGGCGGCGGGCCATGCTCAGGGTGCTTTCCGGTCGGTGGTGGCAGTCGTCTCAGCTGTGGCGGCAACGGTGCGTGCCAGAAGGCGCAGGTCATTCCGCAAATCAGTCGTCATGCGGGTGCGCCCTTCTTCGGTGTTCTGCACCAGCGTTTGCAGCAGGCGTTCAATGTTATGCAGGGCTTCTGTCTGGCCAGAGGCGGATTCCAGACGGTCAGAAAGCTTGCTCAGGACCGCACTTTCCCGTTCCCGGCGCACTTCACTGGTGCGCACCAGATTTTGCAGGGATTCCAGATTTTCCGCCGTCTGTTCCAGCAGGGCCTGAATATAGGCCGGGACGGAGGTTGTGCTTTCCACACCGCTGCCGGAGGGCGCACCAAAGCGGGTCTGTTCTGCCAGCCACTCTTCCAGTTCATTGAAAAAGCGGTTCTGGGCCTGCCCTGCGGTAAGGTCCAGAAAGCCGAGAACCAGCGCACTGGCCAGACCAAACAGAGAGCCGGAAAACGCAGTGCTCATACCATGCAGCGGCTTGGCCAGACCGGTTTTGAGCTGCCCGAACATGGCATCCAGATCCCCACCGCCAACGGACATATTGGCAATGACATCGGCAATGGCGGCAACGGTTAGCAGAAGGCCATAAAAGGTGCCCAGCAGGCCCAGAAAAATCAGCAGGCCTGTCAGATAACGCGAAACTTCCCGCCCTTCATCCAGCCGCCCGGAAATGGAATCCAGCACGGCCTGCATGGCGGGGGTGGAAAGAGCAGCAGGGTTGCCGCGCTGGTCCGGGCGGGTGCCAAGGGCTGTGGCCAGTGGGGCCAGCATGCGTGGTGGGGGCAGGGCAGCCAGACCGGTGCGGGACTGACGAATGGCATCTACCCAGCCAACTTCCGGCAGAAGGCGGCGCACCATCAGAATATTCCACAGAATACCAATGGCCAGCAGGCCCAGAATCAAACCATCCAGAAGCGGGTTATTAAAGAACGCATCCCACAAAGGCCGCCACAGCGCCGCGGCGGCAAGCGCCACACACACGAGAAACCCGATCATTCTGAGGAGATACTGTGTGGGGCGCGTCATAGGGTTCCGGTCCTGTTAGAGAAGGGACGTCAGGGTACAGCGTCTGACTGGTAAATATCTATATAATCCTGCGCGCCATCCGGTGCGGGTGTTTTGGGCAGGCCGATCACACGCAGATAAATGCGCGTGGAGGGAATGCCGCCATTCATCAGCACACTACGCGCTGCCAGCCCGCGGGAGAGTGACATCCGGCGAGGCAGTGAGGGATCATCCACAGC
Organism: uncultured Acetobacter sp.; assembly: GCF_937875265.1. Lineage (GTDB taxonomy): Bacteria > Pseudomonadota > Alphaproteobacteria > Acetobacterales > Acetobacteraceae > Acetobacter. Next base: position 1,633 of record NZ_CALLXM010000271.1, read on the forward strand.
ACCAGAACTGTAAGCGTCAACCAGTGCGCGGATGTGTGGCTTGTCAGCCAGTGACTGCCCGAAGGCCAGCAGGGCCTGATGCGTTTCCGGGTTCAGGGTGGCAACTCCGGCGGCAAACGTAATCCGCACGCCACCCGGAATGGTTGACACAGCCCCTGTTGCCTTTTCCTCAACTAAAGGTTGTGGTGGGATGGGGAAGGGATGTAGCTCCACATCCGGCGGAGCCGGTGTGAGCTGCGGCACCGGAGGGGCTGCTGGTGGAATGGTTGGCAAAGGAGCAGGATGCGCAGGCGTTGCCGGATGTGTGCTGCCTGATGCTGTCGGAGCACTGCTCCCGGAAGCCGGGCGCGCATGTGTCTGCATTGTCGGCGCCGCAGTGGAGGTCCCTTTTGCTGGAGGGACATGTGCCTCGGGTGCTGGTGGAAGTGGCGCGATCGGCTGGGTCAGCGGGGGTTCTGTTACCGGAGTCGAGGGCGCTCGTCTGGCGGCTGGTGCTGGCTTGTGGGCCGCAGGGTGCGTGGCTGTCTGAGCCGGAGCAGCGTGTTTGCTCCCCAGATCATCCAGCGACTGACTGTTGGTAACAACCTGTGCATAAGCGACCGTCGCTGGCAGCAGGAGGAGGGCGCATAGTCCTGTCAGACGGCGCGGTCGAAGGTGAAAGCTCTGCATTGCGGGTAAGACTAAACCAGAAGAGGGGCGGGGTGAAATGGCTGAACATCGGTCGAGCCGATCTTTTGTGCATCTAAAAGGGCGAAGATACGGCATCAGGCCGAAAACTGCTCTGCGGTAATGCGTTCAGACAGTGTCTGGCCGGGGTCAAACAGCACGGTAACGGCCAGCTCCCGGTCTTCACGAATGTGTACGGACACAACGTCACGGATTTCAATCGAATCTGCTACGGCTGCCACGGGCCGTTTTTCAGGCTCAAGAATAGTAAAGCCGACGTGTGCCGTGGAGGGCAGCAAAGCCCCGCGCCAGCGCCGGGGCCGGAAGGGGCAGATGGGGGTCAGCGGCAGCAAATTGCCTGAAAGTGGCACAATGGGGCCGTGGGCAGACAGGTTATAAGCTGTTGACCCGGCAGGGGTCGCCACCAGCGCGCCATCACAGATCAGCTCGGGCATACGCACCATGCCATCCACATCCACACGGATTTTGGCAGCCTGACGGGTCTGGCGGAACAGGAAGACATCATTCAGGGCCAGAGCCTCGTGCGTGTCTCCCTGCATGGTGCGGGCCTTCATGCGGAGGGGGTGCAGGGTGGCGGCCTGTGTGGTGGTCAGGCGCAGGGGCAGGGCGTCTTCCAGCATCGGGTTCATCAAAAACCCGACGGAGCCGCAGTTCATGCCATAGACTGGCACTGTCAGGCCCTGTTCCAGCACCACACGCAGCGTTTCCAGCATAAAGCCATCCCCGCCAAGGCAGACAACCACCTCAGCTTCCCCCGGGTGGCAGTTGCCATACTGGCGGGTCAGGCGGTCAAACTCATGGCGGGCGACATCGGTTGGAGCTGCCATGAAGGCAATCCGTTCCGGCACTCTGGTCAGCACAGGTGGGGGGACAGGCAGAAGTGGTGGAGAGCTGGTCATGGCAGGCACCCCATGGCGGACTGGTGGCGGGAAAAGCGGGCAGGTAAGCCGCCTCCCTTATCCTGCAATGGACGTATCCTGAAAGAGGGCGTCCTGATTTTTATGGAGGCTGGTGCCCAGCAGTTCATCATAAACACTCAGGGTCGCCTGTTGCATGGCGTGGGTGGTGTAGTGGGCCAGTACGGTCATGCGGGCTGCATCCCCCATGGTGGACAGGGCCTGCGGGGTGGCGTGCAGGATGGAGGCAACGGCGTCTGCCAGTGCCTGAACATCTCCGGGCGGGATGCTCAGTCCGGTCATGCCGTGCTGCACTGTTTCCAGTGCCGCGCCATGGGCCGTCACAATTACGGGGCGGCACATGGCCTGTGCCTCTACAACCACGCGGCCAAAAGGCTCTGGCCGGAGGGACGGGATAACAACCAGCGCCGCCAGAGCCATTGCGGCTGGCATGTCCTGACAATGTCCGGCAAACCGCACCTGTTCCGTCAGACCCAGTGTGCGGGCATGGGTCACAAGTGCTTCTCCGTAGGCATTGCCGGGCGGGCAGGAACCGGCAAACACACAAACCCACGGTGTGCGAGGCGTTGTATTTTTCACCAGCGCCAGAGCATCCAGCAGAAAACGCTGGCCTTTCCACTCTGTCAGGCGGCCCGGCATGAGAATGACAGGCACTCCGGCGGGCACATCCCACGCCTCGCCCAGCCGATGCACGCGCTGCCCGGTAACGGCTTCCGGGCTGAATTGCGTGATATCCGCGCCACGAGGGATCACGCGCAGGCGGTCCGGCCCGACATGATAGTCCTGCGCCAGTCTCTGGCCGATGTGCTGGCTGATGGCAATTACCCTGTCACCAGAGGCAAGGACGGCGTTGTAATGGCGTTTTCCGGGAAAATTATTGGCATGTACGCCGTGCCATGTGGTGACAAATGGGGTGCCGGTGCGGCGGCAGGCCAGCCGGGCCACCCAGGCTGGCGCGCGGGAGCGGGCATGGACCAGCGCCACCTTGTTCTGCCTGATAAAGCGGGCCAGCGTGCCCGCATTGCGCAGGATGGAAACAGGGTTTTTGCGGCCACATCCGGGGAGTGCGAGGTGCCGGGCGCCCAGCCGTTCCAGTGCGGGAACCAGCCTGCCGCCTGCGCTCATTACCAGAGCCGTGCCCCCTGCCTGCGTTATGGCAGAGGCCATTTCCAGCGTGCCCCGTTCCACCCCGCCCTGCTCCAGTGCAGGAAGAATTTGCAGGATGACGGGGGAAGATGCCGTGATCGTCATAAGAGGCTGTTAGCATGGTTTTCAGGCAACACACACTCTTCGGCATACAGGCTTGCCTGATGTCTGACTTGACCATCCGGCCCTTATCCGCCCTATGAAAGACGTGATGACGCATTTGTCCTTCTCACCTTTTGTCGTGACGCTGGGGTTGAGCCTGCTTCTGGCCAGTGCTTCCGCCTCTGCCGCCACTATCCGGCCCCATGCGCCTGCAGGGCAGGCTGGCCCGGCAGTTGCCGTAGGAAATGGCGATAAAAACACCAGACAGACATGGTCCTCAGCTGACTGTATGGCCATGGTGGAAGAAGATCCGTTCGGTGCGCGGGATTACGCGCAGGACTGGATGAAGCACGGCGGAGACCGTGAAGCCCGGCACTGCCGCGCTTTGTCATTGCTAGAACTGGGCGATGAACAGGATGCTGCGCAGGAGCTGGATGATCTGGTGCGTAACGCACCGCCTTCCGGCCCGGAAAGTTCAGCAAGCCTGCGCGCTGTTATGGCGGAAGAAGCCGCGGAAGCATGGCTTTCTGCTGGTAACCCGTCCGGTGCCTTAAATATTGTGGGGTATGGCCTGTCCATTCGCCCCGGCGATACGAATTTGCAGTTGGCCAAGGCACGGGCTTTGCTGGATCAGGGGAATGCCGGAGCGGTTGTTCCGGACCTGACATCTTTGGTCGCACGCGGAGCGGAAGCCCCGCCCGAGGCATTTGTACTGCTGGCCTCAGCAGAGCGTCGGCTGGGGCAGCTGGATAAAGCCACGCAGCACATTACGCAGGCTATTCAGCGCGAGCCGGAAAATGCCGCAGCTCTTCTGGAACGCGGGATTATTCGTGAACAGGTGGGAGATGCTACCGGCGCGCAGGCTGACTGGCAGCATGTGCTGGACCTGTCACCTGACAGCCATGAGGCTGATCTTGCCCGGCAGGATCTGGCCGTTCTGGCCGCCGACCCGGATTCGCCGTGACGCAACCCCGTATTCTGGTCATTCGTCTGGGGGCGCTGGGAGATTTTGTTCAGAGTTTCGGGCCGTTTCAGGCCATTCGGACTGCGCATCCCACCGCTCATATCACTTTGCTGACTACAGCGCCTTTTGTCGCACTGGCCGGTCTTTCCCCGTGGTTTGACACCGTTGAGGTTGATCCGCGCCCGGCGTGGGGGAACTTGCCTGCCTTGCTCAGGCTCAGGCAGATGCTGTGCGGTTATGACCGTGTTTATGACCTTCAGACATCAAGCCGCACGGCCCGCTATTATGCACTGGCCGGAAGTCCGGAGATGTGGTGCGGACATGTTGGGCGGTCACCTCTGGTGCATGCCAACCCGTGGCGGAATGAAATGCACACCCGCACCCGGCAGCAAGACCAGTTGCGGGGGGCCGGGCTGACAGAGACCCCCATACCGGATGTGTCATGGCTGGCGGGGCAGGGGCCGCAGCTGGAGACACCTTATGTTTTGATTGTGCCCGGTGCCTCCCCGCACCGGCCAGCCAAACGCTGGCCGGTGCGTCGTTACGCGGAGCTGGCTGCCTGCCTTGAAAGCCGGGGGCTACGGCCTGTGGTGGTGGGGAGCGGGGCAGATAAGCCTCTGGCGGTGGCCATCAAACAGGTGTGCCCGCAGGTACTGGATCTGACAGGCCAGACTTCCCTGCCTGAACTGGCCGGTCTGGCTGCACGGGCCAAGGCGGCTGTGGGGAATGATACCGGGCCAATGCATCTGGCTGCCATCATGGGGTGCCAGAGCGTTGTGCTGTTTTCCGCAGACAGTAATCCGGCCCTGACAGCCCCCCTTGGGCGGGCTCCGGGGCAGGTTTGTGTGCTTTCTGTGCGTGATCTGGCGACACTTTCTGTGAACAGGGTTGCAGCGGCGCTCTCCTGAGGTCATTAAAAGCCTTTACAACCTTCTGATCTCTGGAGTTCTTCCATGCCTGCCATCACCTTGCCTGACGGATCCGTTCGTAGTTTTGACGGGCCGGTAACGGGCACGGCCATTGCCGAGGCCATTGGGCCGGGGCTGGCCAAAGCGGCACTGGCCATGGAGGTCAACGGCGCGTTGCAGGATATCGGTCGCTCTGTGACCGAAGATGCCGCTGTCCGTTTCATTACCCGGAAAGATCCGGAGTCTGTAGAGATGATCCGGCATGACGCCGCCCATGTGCTGGCAGAAGCTGTGCAGTCTCTCTACCCCGGCACGCAGGTGACCATTGGGCCGTCCATTGAAAACGGCTTCTATTACGATTTTTATCGGAATGAGCCGTTCAAGCCGGAAGACTTCGCCGCCATTGAAGCGCGGATGAAGGAAATTGTTGCCAATGCTGAGCCGTTCGTGCGGGAAGTCTGGCCGCGTGACAAAGCGATTGCCTTTTTTGAAGAGAAAGGTGAGCGCTTCAAGGCCGAGCTGATCCGTGATCTGCCGGAAGATGAGGATATTTCCATCTACCGTCAGGGCGAATGGATGGATCTGTGCCGTGGCCCGCATTTGCGCAACACCAAGGATGTTGGCACGGCTTTTAAGCTGATGAAGGTGGCTGGAGCTTACTGGCGCGGTGACCACCGCAACCCCATGCTGACCCGTATTTACGGCACAGCCTGGCGTGACCAGAAGGAACTGGACGCCCACCTGCATCAGCTGGAAGAGGCTGAACGGCGTGACCATCGTCGGATTGGCCGGGAAATGGACCTGTTCCATTTTCAGGAAGAAGCTGTTGGCCAGATTTTCTGGCACCATAAAGGCTGGCGTCTGTATTGCGCCCTTCAGGATTACATGCGCCGGGCCCAGACGCGCGGCGGGTATCAGGAAGTGCGGACCCCGCAGCTGGTGGACCGTGGCTTGTGGGAAGCCTCCGGCCACTGGGACAAATATCGCCACCACATGTTTGTGGCGACAGTTGAGGATGAGGATAAAACCCTCGCCCTCAAGCCCATGAACTGCCCGTGCCATGTGCAAATTTTTCGCCACGGCCTGCGGTCATACCGTGAGCTGCCCATGCGTATGGCCGAGTTTGGGGCCTGCCACCGGTATGAACCCTCTGGTGCGCTGCATGGCCTGATGCGTGTGCGTGGCTTTACGCAGGACGATGCTCATATTTTCTGCACGGAAGACCAGATTGCTGATGAGACCGTGCAGTTCGTGCGGATGCTGCATGAGGTTTATAAGGATCTGGGCTTTGAGCACGTCCGCGTAAAATTTGCGGACCGGCCGGAACAGCGGGCTGGAAGTGACGAGACATGGGACAAAGCTGAAAGTGCTCTGAAGGAAGCCTGTGAAGTTGCTGGTGTGACGTATGAGTACAATCCGGGTGAGGGCGCGTTCTACGGCCCGAAGCTGGAATTTGTGCTGCGTGATGCCATTGGGCGTGACTGGCAGTGCGGCACTCTTCAGGTGGATCTTGTGCTGCCGGAACGACTCGATGCCAGCTACATTGGCGAAGATTCAGCCCGCCACCGTCCGGTCATGCTGCATCGGGCGATTCTCGGTTCCTTCGAGCGATTCCTTGGAATTCTGATTGAGCAGCATGCGGGCCGCTTCCCGCTCTGGCTGGCGCCGCAGCAGGTGGTGGTGGCTTCTATTGTGAGTGATGCCGGGGCGTATGCAGAAGAAGTTGCCGCAGCCTTGCGTGAAGCTGGTCTGGCGGCTGAAGCCGATGTGCGGAATGACAAGATTAACGCCAAGATTCGCGAACATAGCGTAGCCCGCGTGCCGATTATTCTGGTTGTGGGCCGTCGGGAAGCTGAAGAGCGGACGGTTGCTATGCGTCGTCTGGGCGGAAAGGATCAGGAATCCTTTGGGTTTGATGAGGTTGTTGCCCGGATTACAGAGGAAGCAACCCCGCCCGACCTGCGCAAAAAAGCGTGAGACTCTGCTGATTGTTTTTGACAGGGCTGGAATGAACACGTTTTCTGGCCGGATATGCTTGATAAACGGCTAAGAATTGCGCACATAATAACAGCCTGAGCGGAAGCACCGGGAGGTGCTTCTGTTTATTTTTTTATCCATGACAGGAGCTGACCATAGCCAGACCCCCTATTCCCGCGCCGCCCACCCGCGAGGGACCACGTGTTAACGAAGAAATCCGCGTACCGCAGGTTCGTCTTATTGACGAAGAAGGCGAGATGGCGGGTGTTTTGTCGACCCGCGATGCACTGGCCCGCGCCTATGGCGTTGGACTGGATCTTCTTGAGATCAGCCCGAATGCAGAGCCGCCCGTAGCCAAGATTCTTGACTACGGTAAGTTCAAGTACGAGCAGCAGAAAAAGCGCAACGAAGCCCGTAAGAAGCAGAAAGTCATTGAAATCAAGGAAGTCAAAGTTCGTCCGAATATCGACGAAAATGACTACCAGGTTAAAATGCGCTCTGTGAAAAGCTTTCTGGGTGACGGCGACAAGGTGAAAGTCACCCTGCGTTTCCGTGGCCGCGAAATGGCGCATCAGGAACTGGGCATCAAGGTTCTGGAGCGTATCCGGACCGAAATGGATGAGCAGGCTAAGGTTGAACAGATGCCGCGGCTTGAAAACCGGCAGATGATCATGGTGCTGGCTCCCCGCTAAGCGTCTGCTTCAGGCAGAGACTCAAAAAGGCGTTTGTGCGAGGATTTCCCGCACAAACGCCTTTTTTGTTTTGGGGCTTATGGTGCCAGCAGCACCGTGGCGCTGGCTGTGGCACGAACGGTCTGGACTTCAGCTGTGCTTGAAGGCGGGGGGGCGCTATCTCCCGGTCCGCTCGCAGGCATGGCCATCATGAGCATAGGCCGCGGGAAGGAATTGTTGGCTATAGAAACATTGGCAAAGCGCAGTACATGCAGACCTAGAGATGTAGCAAGAGTATCAGCTTGTTTTTTCAGGTCCTCTACTGCGTTTTTTTCGGCTTCCAGCATCAGTTTCTTTTGGTTGTCTGATGAGAGGGACCAGGAGAGATCTTCCAGCATCAGTCCTTCGCCCTGAAGTTGGCCGGTGAGCGGCAGCAGATCCGTGCCATCTGGTGCGGTAAAGGTAAGAGACTGCCAGGCGATCCATGAAGAAGGTGCTGTTTTGTCCGGATGACTTTCGGAAACCGAGTATTGCAGCACAGCAGCTTTCACACTCGTCGCCTTGCCGGACTGCTCAACAGCTTTGTGGACCAGAGCATTGACGGCCTTTTGGGCTGCTGCAGCGCTTTTGTCGCGGCTTTCAGCCCGGAAGCGGGCAATCAACTGGTCGGGCGCTGCCTTGACGGAGCCTGAACCGCTGATTTCCAGACGTGTGTATGCCTCTTCAGGTTTGGTCTGGGCAAATGCAGGACTGGAGGCGGTTAAAGCAAGGGCTAAAGTACTGGTTGCGGCAATACGGGAGGAAATGCGCATTAAGGGGGTGTCCTTTTCAGGCTGATAATGGCGCGCCGAAGGCGGGCAAGACCGGAGCGGACCAGTCCCTGACGGCAGAGGTCTGTCCCCTCTTCCCGCAGCTGAATGATCTTACGCGGTAGCGTGCCCTTGTTGTAACTATCAATGACACGAGACAGTCTGAAGCAAAAAGCAACGCTATCTGACGTGATAATAATGGGTTTGGGTCCTGGCATGATACGCATGACGTGTCGCCCTTCAATAGAAGGCGATGGTGGGAGAACCGCTTGTGCTGAAAGCCGTGTGGCAATGGCTGTGGTTGCGATACTCCCTAATGCCAGCGTAAGTGCCAGAGGCAGGGATCGTCTCATAAATTACCATCTTGAGAAGCTGATGGCTTTTTCAAGGCAGCGTTAACTGTATGATGATTTATTTATGATTGGCGGTCAGGAATTAATGATTGCGTGTTCTGCTGGTGGTGTGGCTGGAGAGACGATTTCGGCATCCGGTAGTGGAATTTCAATGCGAGTTATCAGCCCAGGAGAATTGGAAGCCAGTTGAAGCTGCCCGTCATGTAACTGCACAATCGCCTGCACCAGTGCGAGACCCAGGCCGGAACCTGGAGTGTTTCTGGCCTGTTCCGCGCGGAAAAAACGCTCAGAGGCGCGGGCCATATCCTCTTCATTCATACCAATGCCTTCATCCGTCACACTCAGGTTGAGCAACTTGCCCCGGTTGCCATCTGAGCGCCGGGCAGTGGAAACGATTTCAGCAGAGAGCGTGATTGTGCCGTTGGGCGGAGAAAACTTGATGGCGTTATCCAGCAGATTAGCGACGGCCTGCTGGAACATGGCCCTATCCCCAAAAAATGGCAGATGAGTCGGTAGATTCTGCTTAAAAATCAGGCCGTGGTCTTCCGCTACAGCTTCATACAGTTCGCACACGTCCTGCAAAGCAGGTATCAGGTCAAATAGTGTAAATGCAGAGCGTCTTGCGCCAGATTCAATCTGGGCAATACGGAGCAGAGCCTCGCAAATGGATGTTACATTATCCAGATTGCCGACGGCCTTATCAATGGCTGCCCGCAGTTCGGCTTCATTCTTTGCATGCAGTGCTGCATCTTCAAGTTGTGTGCGGGCACGTGTAATGGGTGTACGCAGGTCATGCGCAATTGCGTTGGAAACCTGCCGGACGCCGTCCATAAGGCGACTGATCCGATCCAGCATTTCGTTAATAGTTTTGGCAATTTCATCCAGTTCATCATCCGAGCCCTGTACAGGCATACGGCGCGACATATCCCCGTGCGTAATGGCCTGAGTAGTGCGACTTATGGAATGGATAACGTGTCGGAATAGCCGTCGGATCAGCCACCCGCCCCCTATTGCCAGTAATGAGACCATAATCCAGGCCCATAGCAGGGTATCGGTCAGCATTTTGCGGAGTAGGGTGCGGCCGCTGATATCCCGGCCTATCAGGAGGCGGTAACCATCAGGCAGCGCATAGGCCCGGACTTTTGCAATGTCCTGTGTATAAGCGCGTTGAACGGGAAGGCTAAACCAATGATGGTTTGGAAGAATCTGACGAGGCCATTCCGCCAGATTGCCAGCTATCCATTTCCCATCCTTATTGACGAGTAGATACAGGGCGTTGTCATCCACGTCCTGTTCCAGTCGATCATCAATTATCATGGTCAGGCCGGAAGGCCCGCTTTCTTCCCAGACACTGAACAGAGCGCGGGAATCGATCGTAATGGCCTGCTCAACCCGATGTTCAAGCAGGCCAACTGTTCCCCACCAGATAAAGGAGAGAAACAGTAAGGCGGAACAGACAAAAAGAATGCCGTAAACCAGTGCGAACCGTAAACTGACGGAGCGCAGACGCAGGAAACCTGGCTGCGCTCCGGCCGCATTAGAGGCAACCGGTGCACTCATTCCTGTAGCATATACCCCGCATTGCGGATGGTATGGACAAGGGGGCGTCCAAAAGGCTTGTCAATTTTCTGGCGCAGGCGTGAGACATGGACATCAATGACGTTGGTTTGCGGGTCAAAATGGTAGTCCCACACGCCTTCCAGCAACATGGTACGGGTAACCACCTGACCAGCATGGCGCATCAAAAATTCCAGGAGCCTGAATTCACGCGGTTGCAGATCAATTTTCTGGCTGGCGCGTTTGACGCCGCGAGCCAGAAGGTCAATCTCCAGATCTCCCACCATAAGGCGAGTTTGCGGCTGGGCTTCGTTCCTGTTGCGGCGAACAAGGGCTTCAATACGGGCTTGAAGCTCACTGAAAGAGAAGGGTTTGGTGACATAGTCATCTCCGCCAGCCTTCAGGCCAGCAACCTTTTCATCCACCTCTGCCAGAGCAGAAAGCAGCAGGACAGGCGTTACGTTGCCTTGCCTGCGGAGCGTTTCAAGGATGTGAATCCCATCCACTCCGCCAGGGAGCATCCTGTCCAGAATGATAATGTCGAATTTCTCGTTGGTAGCGAGAGACAAACCGTCCTTGCCATTTTCAGCCTGCTCCACAAGATGTCCGGATTCGGACAGACCTTTGGCGATAAAAGTTCTGACTGTTTGATCGTCTTCAACAAGAAGAATGCGCATTTCTGGACCCAGACTCCGGAAGTAATTACCAAAATCTTACGGTGTTCCTACCGGTTTGTCACGACAGAGTTTTTATACGCGTTCGTCATCTGAGAGCGGAGGTGTCAACCCGTCGAAAATGGAGAGGAGGGCTGCGGTCAGAGGGGAGGCAAAAATCAGGCCGGGAAATCCCAGAATGGCGCCAAACAAAGTCTGAGAGAGAACGGTGATGGCGGGTGGCATCTGCACGGCATGGCGCTGAATAACCGGTGCCAGCACATTGCCCTCAAAAAACTGGATTACACTATAGAGTGCAGCCACCATGATTGTTTCCCGCGTTCCCAGAGACAAAGCGAGAAGCAGGGCAGGCACGGCTCCCATAATAGCCCCGATATACGGAATAAAATTACACAGACCGGCCAGCACACCCAGCGCCAGAGCTAATGGCACGCCAATAAACCATAACCCTACGCCAGAGAGGACGCCCACAACCAGCATGTCCAGCGACTGTCCGGCAACCCATGCCCACAGAGTCTGGCTTGCACGAAGCATCAGCATCCGTGCTCTGGGGCGCTGAGCAACGGGTACCAGCCGGAGCGCGCCATTTGCATACAGAGCTGGGGCCATGGCGAAATACAGCCCGGCAATCAGGATAACAACAATAGTACCGACTGCGCCAAAAGCGGAGCCGAGCATGCCGGTCATGGACCCGGCGATGCGGGAGCCAAGTGAAGCCAGACTACTTCCCCCGCCGCCCTGGTTTCCGCCAAGGGAGGAGGGCAGATAGTTCAGAATCATCTGGCCGGTAGGGCTGTGTTGCAATGTAGTGCGCAGAGAGGCTTCTTGCTGACCTAGCGCGTCCTGCAGTTTGGCTGCTTCGTCCACAATAGCAGGTCCGCTTCCCCAGATCAGCAGGACAACGGCGCCGACCAGAGCGGCCACAACGGCAGTCAAAGACCAGCCATAAGGCAGGCGCAGATGTTTAACGAGGATGTTGGAAAGGCCATGCAGTACCACGGCAAACAGGGCTGCGGCAAAAATGATGGTCAGCACATCGCCCAGCAGCCACACCATCAGCCCGATAACAGCCAGCCCCAGTGTGAGACGCAGGATGTGGGTAATGCTGCTTAGCCAGCCAGCGCTATCGTCAGCAGTGTCGGTAACAGGGCAGGACGGTGCACGGGGTGCCGCAGTGTCATCCTTGATTTGTGCAGAAGCTGCATCACAATCAGGGGGAGGGGAAGATGTAGAAGTCATGAAGCGCAGGTCTTTCAGGAATGAATATAGCTATGTAACGACTGATCTGGATTTAGTAACAGTAATCGGTACATAATTTTACGCGCTCTGTAATAAAATGTTTCGATAGAGACTGTTCAGGGTAATGAAGTTTAGGAGTTATAGCAGAGATGTCAGGCGGGAAAGACGGAGGCCTCCACGGGGCTTCAAAGGCCATTCTCGCTTTTGCGGTGGGGACATTTGCAATCGGAACGGGCGAGTTCGCGGCTATGGGGCTTCTGCCCCAGATGGCGGACAGCCTGAATGTGAGCGTGCCGCAGGCCGGAGGTGCGATTTCGGCTTACGCCCTGGGCGTTGTGGTTGGGGCACCTCTGGTGTCCGTGGCCGGTGCCAGCCTGTCTCGGCGGTCTTTGATGGTGATGCTCATGGCGTGGTTTGCCGTGACAAACTGCCTGAGCACCTTTGCTACGTCTTTGCATATGCTTGAAATTGCCCGGTTTGTGACTGGCCTGCCTCATGGGTCCTTCATGGGGGTGTCCGCATTGGTTGCGGCGGGTCTGGTTGATCGTGGGTATCGGGGCCGGGCCGTGGGGCGTGTTTTTGCCGGTATGACCATTGCCAATATTCTGGGGGCACCCTTTGCCAGTTATGCGGGGACCTATTTTGGCTGGCGGCTGTCTTATCTGCTTATCGGGCTGATCAGTGCTGTCTGCTGCGTCATGATTCTGGCCTTTGTGCCGTATGACCCTCCCAACCGGGGGCGCTCTGCTCTGGGGGAACTGGCCGCTTTTTCCCGCAAGCAGGTATGGTTTGTTATTGGCACGGTCGCTGTCGGTTGTGGCGGGATGTTCTGCGTCTACACCTATTTCTCTCTTACCTTGCTGGACGTCACGCATGTACCTGTCTGGGCGGTGCCTCTGTTCCAGTCCCTGTGGGGAATGGGGATGTTTGTTGGCGCGTGGGTTGGCGGCATTGTCATGGATAAGAACCTGAAATGGGCCACCATTGGCGCGTTTATATGGAACGCGGCGGCACTGGGGCTATTTGCTCTGGTAGCATCAAATGTGCCGCTGACAGCTCTTGCTGTGTTCATGCTGGGCGGTGGTATTGCGCTGTCTCCCGCCATGCAGATGCGGCTGATGGATGTGGCAGCTGATGCACAGACACTCGCGGCCTCGATGAATCATGCAGCCTTTAATATGGCCAACGCGCTTGGGGCGTGGCTGGGCGGGATTGTGCTGGTGGCAGGTTATGGAGATGCCGCAACTGGCTGGGCCGGAATGGTTCTGTCCTGCGTGGGGCTTGCCCTGTTCCTGCTCTCCTTGTGGAGTGAAAAGCGGGACGCCGGGAAAGTAACTGGCACACCGGCCTGAAACTAGCCTCGTAAAGGCCAGATGTAGAGTGCTGCTGCCGGAGAGATTAGTCCTCCGCGGCAGCACTTTCTATTTCCGTTTCTGCTTCCAGCCAGCGTTCTTCCAGCTCGCCCTGCTCCTTGCCTATGGCGGCAAGGCGGGTGTTCAGGCGGGTGACCTCATTGGCCTTGCCATCAGCATAAAGAGCCGGGTCCGCCAGTGTGGTTTCTATTTTGGTCCGCTCCGTTGCCAGTTTAGCCAGTTTGGTTTCTGCATCCCGAATAATTTTACGCAGGGGAGCCTGAGCCTTGCGGATTTCAGCCCGGTCCCGCCGGTCATCCTTACGGCTAGCCTGAACGTTTGTGTCCTGCTTTGTGCGGTTGGTGGCGCGGTTCTGCTCAATCAGCCAGTGCCGATACTCCGCCATATCGCCTTCAAACGGCGTTACCTTGCCGTCCGCTACCAGCCACAGCCGGTCTGCCACCAGTTCCACCAGATGCGGGTCATGGCTAATGAGCAGCACAGCCCCTTCAAACTCTGAAAGAGCGCGGACCAGCGCATCACGTGCATCCAGATCCAGATGGTTGGTGGGTTCATCCAGAATAAGCAGTTGCGGGGCATCACGCGTGGCAAGGGCCAGAAGCAGGCGGGCCTTTTCACCCCCGGAGAGATCTTTCACCGGCGTTTCCGCGCGGTTTGCATCCAGACCAAACCGAGCCAGCTGTGCCCGCACCACAGGAGGCAGGGCTTTGGGCAGGGCGCGCGCCATGTGGTCGATGGGGGTTTGGTCCAGTACCAGCTCTTCCGTCTGATGCTGGGCAAAATAGCCGATTTTTAGCCGGGCATTATGCTCAACGGTCCCAGACATTGGCTCCAGCCGCCCTGCTATCAGCTTGGCGAGCGTGGATTTCCCGTTCCCGTTGGCTCCCAGCAGAGCAATCCGGTCTTCCATATCCAGCCGGAAAGACAGGTTGGAGAGAATGGGTGTGTCCCCATACCCGATGCT
>NZ_CALLXM010000272.1 GCF_937875265.1 uncultured Acetobacter sp.
GCAATTCTTGCAGGAAAGCGCTGGCAACGGCCTGTGCCATTTCCGGGCTGGAGAATTTGGCTTCTGTTGGAAACACATATTGCTGCAACCATTCCAGCAACTGCTCACCCCATGAGGCGATAACGGGAAGTTGCGGGTAATGGACGTGGGTATCAATAAACCCGGCGCTGATCAGGCTATCCGGATAATGCGTGAGGGAGACGCCCTCCGGCACCTGCTCACGTAGAGCATCATAGGCTCCACACTGCGTTATCAGTCCGTTTTCAATCAGGATCAGCCCGTCTTCTTCCACCCGCAAGGCGTCTTCCGGCTGCATGGTGAACGGGTTGCCCGTAAAGGTTACAAAACGCCCTCTCAGAGCGGCGGAGCGGGAAGAAGAGGGCATGGAACCTCACAGGAATAAGTAAGCTGATTTTAGAACTGATGCGCAAAAAACTGATCAATTTTGGAAATAATCAGTCTGGCTGCCATGGAAAGCTGACGGGACCTGTCTACACACAGCGCCAGTGTCAGAGGAGAGAGTTTCTTATTCAGGATAGGCGTGAAGGCAAGCTGATTTTTCTGCACTTCATCATAGACATCCAGATAACTGAGAATGCCGATCCCGGCCCCGGCGCTGACCAGAGATTTGATCATCTGAATATTATCTGCGCGGGCAACGGCCTGAATTTTTATTCCGGTTTCAGCTTCCAGAAGTTCAAGTGGCCGCCACAAAGCCAGAGGCGGGGCGGGGATCACCACCGGATATTCCGCACACAAGCTGAAAGGCGCACTCTCCAGCGCACCAACCGGATGGTCTGGCGGTGTGACGAAGCCCAGCGCAATTTCCTTGTGTGCCCGCACAAACAGTTCCCGCATGTGGCCGGGGTTGAACATCAGGGCAAAATCCGCCTGACCATCCACCAGAATTTGCCCCATGTCCCGGCTGGCACGCACATGTACATTCACCACAATGCCGGGATGTGTCTCCCGCAACTGGCCCAGAACGGCAGGGAGAAAGCCTTTTGTCAGGGCATCGGGGATTAGAATATCTGCGGAACCTTGCCGGAGGCCCTTCAGGTTATCAATCTGGGTGGTCAGGGCGCGGAGGTCTCGCGTCCAGCGTATGCCTGAAGACAGTAGCAGCTCGCCCGCAGTGGTCAGCCGCAGGCCAGTAGGTAGCCGCTCAAAAAGCTGAGTTCCCAGCAGTTTTTCACCCTGCAAAATCTGCCGGTCTATGGCGGAGGCTGCAATATTCAGCTCATCAGACGCCTTACGGATGGAGCCCTGTTGCGCCACGGCGATGAAATAACGCAGGAAGCGAGAAAAAACCGGCATAAGAGGTGATCTCATTTTGCGAACGGATTAGACTGAATTATGTCATATACAAGAATGGTCCGGGTGTGAAATTGTTTCAGGTAAGAGCATGAAAAGGCCCGTTCAGGCAGGCCGTTGCGCATGATGTGATCTGAACAGGATACTCCCGCTGGGTGCCTTATGTTCAGGAAAAATAGGGTTTGAAGTGCATATGGGACAAGTTTCTTCCTCTTCAGGGCTGGAACAGCTTGAAAGTCGTGTCCGGGATGATCTGGTTAAAATCCGTTACGCAACGGGCGACTGGTGTGAACCCCTTGAACGGGACGGAGAGCGCGTTCTGGACGTGGCCATTATTGGCGGCGGGCAGGGTGGTCTTGCAACATGCTTTGCCCTGCGTCGGCGTGGCCTGAGCAATACATGCATTTTTGATCAGGCCGCACAGGGCGGGGAAGGCCCGTGGGTTACCTTTGCCCGGATGGTAACCTTGCGGACGCCCAAGCATGTGACCGGACCTGATCTGGGGATCCCCAGCCTGACCCCGCAATCCTGGTTTGAAGCCCGTTACGGAGCACAGGCCTGGCAGGCGCTGGACAAGATTTCGCGTCAGGACTGGCAGGCTTATCTGGACTGGCTGCGGAATATTCTGTCCCTGCCGGTGCAGAATGATAGAAAACTTGTTGATATTGACTGGCAGGATGGCCTTCTACGCCTCATATTCCAGCAGGCTAGCGGCGCGCAGACACAGGTCTGGGCGCGCAAAATGGTTCTGGCCACCGGGATTGAAGGTGGCGGCGCGTGGCATGTGCCCGAGTTTATTGCACAGGCCCTTCCGGCCTCCCGCTATGCCCATACCAGCCAGCAGATTGATTTTACCGCCCTGAAAGGTAAGCGGATTGGCGTTCTGGGTGCCGGAGCCTCAGCTTTTGATAACGCGGCGACTGCACTGGAGCAGGGTGTCGGGCGTGTGGATTTGTGTCTGCGTCGGCCCAAAATTCCGAGTGTGAACCCGTATCGCTGGATGGAAAACGCTGGTTTTCTTGGCTATTTTGCTGATCTGCCAGATCGGACCCGCTGGCGTTTCATGCATCGGATTTATGATCTGAACCAGCCACCGCCGCAGGACACATTCTGGCGCTGCCGGAAGCATGAGAATTTTGCTTTCCACACCGGCACCCCCTGGCTGTCAGCCAAAGACACAGCTGACGGTGTAGTGGTGACAACGCCCAATGGTGAGATGACGTTTGATTTCCTCATTATCGGCACAGGCTTTGTGATTGACCTCACCCGTCGTCCGGAAATGCAGCGCTTTGCCACCAACGTCACGTTGTGGCGCGATCGTTTTGCGGCTCCCAAAGGGGAAGAGAGCGAAGTTCTGTCCAGCCATCCCTATCTGGGTGGCAACTTCCAGTTTCTGCCACGTAATGCGGCGGACCCGATGACCCCGATGCTCGCTGCTATTCACAATTTCACGTTTGCCGCCATGCCCAGCATGGGCCTGTCTGGTGCGTCTATCAGCGGGATGCGGTTTGGGGTAGACCGGCTGGCGCAGGCCATCGGGCGGGACCTGTTTTTGCAGGATGGAGAAAAGCACCTGCAAAGCCTGCTGGAGTATGACACGGATGAACTCGTCAGCCTTGCCCCACCTGTGTAAGTGACAATGCAACAAGCAGAGCCGGAGAAAGCATGACTGATTATCCGCGGGATATGATCGGATACGGCCAGACACCGCCTGACCCGCAGTGGCCGGGTGGCGCGCGCATTGCCGTGCAGTTTGTCATTAACTACGAGGAGGGCGCTGAAAACTGCGTCCTGCATGGGGATAAGGGTTCGGAGGCGTTCCTGTCAGAAATGGTGGGCACACGCTCCATTCCCGGTGCGCGCTGCGTGCAGATGGAAAGCCTGTATGAATATGGCAGCCGGGCTGGGTTCTGGCGGTTGCAGCGGCTGTTTCAGTCCGCTGGCATACGGCCCACCGTCTTTGGGGTAGCGCTTGCCATGGCGCGTAACCCGGAAGCAGTTGCCGCTATGAAAGAAGGCGAGTGGGAAATTGCCACGCACGGCCTGCGCTGGATTGATTATCAGGATATTCCGGAGGACGTGGAGCGTCAGCATATTCAGGAAGCCATTGCGCTGCACACGCAGGTGACAGGCTCCCGCCCGCTGGGCTGGTATCAGGGGCGCACAAGCCCCAATACGGCGCGGCTGGTGGTGGAAGAAGGCGGATTTATCTATGACGCAGATTCCTACGCGGATGACCTCCCTTACTATGACCAACGCTACGGCAAACCTCAGCTCATTGTGCCGTATACGCTGGATGTGAATGACATGAAATTCGCGGCTCTGAATGGCTTCACGGAAGGGGAACAGTTCTTCCGGTATCTGCGGGATACGTTCGATATGCTGTATCAGGAAGGCGGGCGCATGATGTCCATAGGGCTGCATTGCAGGCTTGCGGGTAAACCGGCCCGCGCTCTGGCCGTGGCACGCTTTCTGGAGCACGTGCAGGCCCATGAAAAGGTTTGGGTTGCGACCCGTTTGGATATTGCGCGCCACTGGCTTTCGGTGCATCCGGCATGACGCTTGATGATGTGAACAGCCTGCCTGTTGCGGCGTTTGTGGCAGAGTTTGGTGGCCTGTATGAGCATTCCCCGTGGGTGGCGGAGGGGGCAGCGGTTCAACGGCCATTTGCCAGCAAGGAAGCCATGCTGAAGGCCTTTTCCGGCGTGGTGCGCAAAGCCGGGCATGACAGCCAGATTGCTCTGGTGCGCGCGCATCCCGAACTCGGGCATCGGGTTGGGGTGGACCCGGCGTTGAGCGAGGCCTCTGCGCAGGAACAGGGCAGTGCCGGGCTGGACCGGCTGAGCCCTGCCGAATATGAGCGGTTTCAGAGCCTGAATACAGCGTATCGGGACAAATTCGGCATGCCGTTTGTCATCTGTGTGCGCAAGGCTGGCAAAGCCGTTATTCTGGAGGCCATGGCGCAGCGACTGGCCAGCACGCCGGAGGCTGAACTGGCCGAGGCTCTGGCCCAGATTGATGCTATTGCCTCTTTACGCTTGCAGGATAAGGTATCCGGATGAGTTCTTTATCAACGCATGTGCTGGATACGGTATCTGGTCGGCCTGCTGCGGGTGTGGCGTTTCGTCTGGCTTCAGGCCCGACGGTACTTTTTGAAGGTGTTACGGATGCTGATGGCCGCTGTCCGGCTTTGCGGGAGCTGCCCCTTGAAAAAGGGCAGTATCGGCTTGAGTTCGAAATTGCCGCGTATTTCCGCGCACAGGGGCATGAACTGGCGGACCCGCCGTTTCTGGATATTGTTCCCATCGTGTTCGGGCTGAGTGCGGACGGACATGCGCATGTGCCGCTGCTTGCGGCACCTTATGGATATTCGACTTATCGAGGGAGTTGAGCGCGTGACCCTCGACAAACGTAACACGACTGAACCGGTCCACCCTGTTGACCAGATCCTTCCCTGGTGGGAGCTGGCAATTTACGGGTTTCAGCATGTTCTGACATTTTATGCTGCGGCGGTGATTGTTCCCATTTTGCTGGCGAGCGCGCTTGGTCTCTCGCATGACATGCTGGAACATCTGATTGAGGCCGATCTGTTCACCTGCGGCATTGCCTCATTTATTCAGGCGGTCGGGATAGGCAAAATCGGGGTGCGGCTGCCGCTCCTGCAAGGGGTAACCTTTGTGGCTGTCATGCCGATGATTGCCATTGGGGTCTCGGCCGGAGGCGGTGTTGAAGGGCTCCATCAGATTTTTGGCTCCGTCATTGTTGCCGGTATTTTCTCTTATTTTGTTGCCCCGTATTTTTCCCGGCTGATCCGGTTTTTCCCACCGGTGGTTACTGGGTCGGTCATTCTGGTTATCGGGCTGGCGCTGCTGCCTGTTGCGGCAAATGACATTGTGGCAGGGCGTGGCACAAACGCCATGCAAAACCCGGTTGAACTGCGGAACGTGGCTTATGGTCTGGGCACGCTTTTCTGCATTCTGGCTATTCAGAAATTCTTTCGCGGATTTCTGGGCACTATTGCGGTTCTGATTGGGCTTGTCTGCGCAACGCTGGTGGCTTGGATTCTGGGTGATGCGCATTTTGCAGATGTTGGGGCGGCTCCGCTGCTGACCATCTCGCAGCCGTTTTACTTCGGAATGCCGACCTTTCATGCCGTGCCTATCCTCTCGCTGATTATCGTCATGATCATTTCCATGCTGGAAACAACGGGAGATGTGTTCGCGACGGGAGCAATCGTTAAAAAGCCGATCTCTTCAGATGACATTGCCTCAGCCATCCGGGCTGATGGTTTGGCAACGTTTATCGGGGGCGTGTTCAACTCCTTCCCCTACACCTGCTTTGCGGAAAATGTCGGGCTGGTACGGCTCACACAGGTTAAAAGCCGGTGGGTTGTGGCCTCCGCTGCTGTCATCATGATGCTGCTGGGTTGTATCCCCAAGCTAGCGGCCATTATGGCGAGTGTGCCTCTGCCGGTTCTGGGGGGTGCTGCTCTGGCCATGTTCGCAGCTGTTGCCGTGGTGGGTATTCAGACACTGGCGCAGGTGGATTTTGAAAACCAGAACAACATGATCATTGTCGGAACCAGCATTGGTCTTGGCATGCTGGCCACGGCACAGCCGCATATTGCCGATAATTTTCCCAGCTGGGCGCAGATCATTTTTGGCAGCGGGATCACGCTGGGGTCCATGGCGGCTATGGGGCTGCATCTGGTGTTCAACCACTTCATGCCGGCCACCACACATGGTGTGGTCCTGAGTGATCAGCCTTCTAAAACGCTTCCTGCGAACACTCCAGACGCTCCACTATCTGGCGAGGAAAGCGTGCGAGAGGGGTAAAGCCTCTCGCATTCAAGGTCTCTTTGGGCTGGGTAGGTCTCAGGAGATTTCTTCCGCGTTTTGCTCAGCCAGAGCGTGGAAGTTCTCGGTAATCAGATCCAGCGTTGTCTGTGCGGCGGCGGAGAGCCGCCGTTGCGTATTATAGAACAGGGAAAAGCCGAGCGGCCTGATGCCAGAGTCCGCAATCGGCACAAAGCAGAGTTCTCCGGCTTTTACCTCATTCATCACATCCATCTGGGTCAGCATACCTACACCTAGCCCGCTGCGGATCAGAGCTTTGATGCTGGCAATGCGGTTGCTGGTAAAGGTGGGGTGCAAGGCAACGTTATGCTGTGCCAACCCTTCCTGAATAGCGGCCCCGACTGCCAATGTGCTGTCAGGCAAAATCAGCTTGCTACCTAATACGTGGTTCAGGCGGGCGTGCTCCCGCTGGGCCAGAGGATGATCGGGCCGGACAACAAACCCAATGGCGGCCTGAAGTGTGCTAACAATGCGCACCTGCCGGGATGACTTTCCAGCCAGAGAGATGCCAAAATCGACTTTGTTCTGGATGACTGTTTGCCAGATGGCTTTGAAATCCAGTGTCTGAAGTTTGAATTCCACGCGCGGATGATGCTTGGTGACGTCTGAGAGAATATCGGGAATCAGCCGGTCACTCACGGCCTCAATGGCAGCAATTTCCACCACACCACCATGCAGGCCGGAAAGCGTCTCCAGGCGGGACTGAAACTGCTCAAAGTCCCTCTTGCCGGAAATAATGGCTGCCAGAAGCAGTTCCCCGGCTGTCGTCAGGGTCAGGCCGGAACTGTGCCGATGGAACAAAGGCGCTTCCATCTCTTCCTCTACCGCCAGGATCTGCCGGTTTACGGCGGAGGGTGAGACATTGAGGGCTGTCGCAGCCTGCCGGATAGACCCTGTCTGGGCTACCATTTCAAAATAGATGGAAAAACGAGAGAGCGTAAAAACGCGGTTGGGGCTCCGCATGGCGCATTTCCAGACAGATGAGGAAAGGGGTGTAAGATGTTAACATCTGTTGGCGGGGTGTCGACAAAAACGCAACAGGCCGTCGCATTCTTTATGTTGGACGTACCCTGAAATTGCGAGGATTTTGAAACACTAACGTTATCATCTGGCAATACGCTCTACAGGCTATAAACCAGCGGCATACAGGCTGGCATAGCTGGGTTTTCAGGCCCTTCTTGCCTGATGCGCCGGGCCAGACGTTTCAGCAGGAGAGCGCATTTTATGCGGCAGTCTATCCGGTTTTATCTTGGTACTACGCGTCACGAAGTCTCCGGCTTCAGCCCGACCAGAACTGTGCTGGACTGGCTGCGCGAAGACCGTCGGCGCACGGGCACCAAGGAAGGCTGTAATGAGGGCGACTGCGGGGCCTGCACGGTTCTGGTGGTCCGGCTGCAAGGAGGTCAGCTTGTCTGGCGGGCGGTTAATGCCTGTATCCAGTTTTTGTGGATGCTGGATGGTGCGCAGCTTTTTACCGTGGAAGATTTGCGCAGCCCGGAAGGCGTTTTGCATCCAGTGCAGCAGGCTATGGTGGAACTGCACGGTTCCCAATGCGGGTTCTGCACACCGGGTTTTGTGATGTCGATGGTGGCGTATTGCAAAACACCCGGTGCCTCTATGGAAGATGGTGCGATTAACGATGCACTGGCGGGCAACCTGTGCCGCTGCACCGGATACGCGCCCATTGTGCGGGCCATGAAGCAGGCGCTCACCGTGTCGGGCGATGGGCTTGATACACAGACGGACGCCATCATCACCCGCCTGAAGGCGCTGGCGGATAACCAGACAGTCGAGATCAGCGGGGTGGAAGGCCAGGTGACTCTCCCCGCCAGCGCGCAGGCTCTGGCCGCAGCGTATCAGGCTGACCCGGACGCAACGCTGGTGGCCGGTGCGACGGATGTGGGGCTGTGGGTGACCAAGGGCCTGCGCACTCTGCCGCATCTGATCAGCATTGGGCTGGTGCCGGATCTGCACCAGATTGAGCACACGGCGGAAGGGCTGAGGCTTGGTGCTGCCGTGACGTATACGGAGGCAAAAGACGCCATTGCCGCTCTGTTGCCTGACGCCGGAGAGGTCATACGGCGTATTGGCTCCACGCAGGTGCGCAATGCTGGCACGGTCTGCGGTAATATTGGGAATGGGTCTCCCATCGGGGATGGCCCACCTTTGTTGATTGCGGCTGGTGCCGTGCTGAAGCTTCGGCGCGGAGATGCACATCGCAGCGTGCTGCTGGAAGACTATTTTCTGGCCTATGGCAAACAGGATCGGCAGCCGGGTGAGTTTATTGAAGCCGTGGTGATTCCCGTGCCTCAACCGGACATCGTTTTCCGGGCGTATAAGATTTCCAAGCGGTTTGATCAGGATATTTCTGCTGTGCTGGGGGCGTTTTCTCTCAGGTTTGAGGCAGAGGGGCGGATTGCCGAGGCACGCATTGCCTTTGGCGGGATGGCCGCAACGCCCAAACGGGCCCGTGCGACGGAAGCCGCTTTGGTGGGGCAGGTCTGGTCGGAAGCAACGCTGAAAGCGGCTCAAAAGGCTATGCTGACAGACTTCGCGCCTATTTCCGATATGCGCTCCAGCGCGTGGTATCGCCAGACTGTGGCCGGAAACTTACTCACGCGCCTGTTTGTGGAAACTGCGCCCCAGCATGAAGGCATTCAAACCCGGCTGGCCGTGTGGAAGGAGCCAGCCCATGTCTGAAGCACATAAAAACCAGATGGGTATTGGCGCAGAAAACGTGAGCGATAAAACTGATCCGACCATGCTTACAGGGCAGCACTCCGGACAAAAACCGGCTCCACATGTTGTGGCAGGCGGGGCCTCCCAAAGTATGCGGCACGAAAGTGCGCGGATGCATGTTTCCGGAAGTGCCACGTATATTGATGACCTGCCAGAACCGCAGGGCTTGCTGCATGTGGTGCCGGGGCTAAGCACAAAAGCCCATGCCCGTATTCTCTCCATTGATCTTGATGCCGTGCGGGCCGTGCCGGGTGTGGTGTGCGTGCTGACGGCGGCAGATATTCCCGGTGATAATCAGGTCAGCCCCGTGGGCAAGCAGGACGAGCCGTTGCTGGCTGACGAGGACGTTTCCTTTTACGGCCAGCCGATTTTTGCTGTGGTAGCGGAAAGCCGTGGCATTGCCCGTCGCGCGGCCAGACTGGCTAAAATTGAGTATGAAGAGCGGCCTGCGGTGCTGAATATTGCACAGGCGCGAGACGCCGGTGGGGCGTTGGTCTGGCGGCCTCTGGTCATGAGCCGGGGCGATGTGGAGACCGGGTTAGCCGCAGCGCCCAGACGTCTGTCTGGCCGGGTGACAGTGGGGGGGCAGGAGCATTTCTATCTGGAAGGGCAGGCGGCGCTGGCTCAACCCGGAGAAGAAGGCGAAATGCGTGTGTGGTCCTCCACCCAGCACCCTACGGAAACACAGCATATGGTGGCCCATATCCTTAACGTGCCCAGCAATCTGGTTACGGTCGAGGTCCGCCGTATGGGAGGCGGCTTCGGGGGGAAGGAAACGCAGGCCAACGCCCCCGCCTGCCTTGCAGCCATTGCCGCCCGTGTCACTGGTCGTGCCGCTAAAATGCGGCTGGACCGGGATGATGACATGATGATGACCGGCAAGCGCCATGACTTCGTGATTGATTACGATGTCGGGTTTGATGACGAAGGCAGTATTCTGGCTGTTGATATGGTGCTGGCGGCTCGCTGTGGCTGGTCAGCTGACTTGTCCGGCCCTGTGGTGGATCGCGCCCTGTTCCATGCGGATAATGCCTATTTCTACCCGGATGTGCGTTTCAAATCAGAAGCGCTGAAAACCAACACTCAGTCCAACACGGCGTATCGTGGGTTTGGGGGGCCGCAGGGCATTGTGGCGGCGGAGCGGGTGATTGAGGAAATAGCCTTCGCTACCGGGCTGGACCCGCTGGATGTGCGGGTGCGCAATGTATACGGCACTGGCACGCGCAATATCACGCCCTACCACATGACCGTTGAAGATTCGATTTCTGCTGAAATCATGACGCAGCTTGCTCAACGCTGTGAGTATCGGCAGCGGCGGCAGGCCTTGCGGGAGGCAAACAAGAGCAGCCCATATATCAAACGTGGGATTGCGCTCACGCCCGTAAAATTCGGCATTTCCTTTACCGCGACCCATTACAATCAGGCGGGCGCGCTGGTGCATGTCTACACAGATGGATCTGTGCAGGTAAACCACGGCGGCACGGAAATGGGGCAGGGGCTGCACACAAAAATGGTGCAGATTGCCATGCGTGAGTTCGGCCTGACGGAAGAGAGGGTGCGCATTACCGCAACCACCACAGGCAAAGTGCCCAATACGTCCGCCACCGCAGCCTCCAGCGGCGCGGATCTGAACGGCATGGCGGTTCTGGATGCGCTACACAAAATCAAGGCCCGGCTGATCAGTTTTGCAACAGAACACTGGAACGTTGCGGAAGAGAGCGTGCAGTTTCTGCCGGAAGGCGTGCAGGTGGGGGGGCAGATTATCGCGTTTCCGGACCTGACAAAGGCGGCGTATTTTGCTCGTGTTTCTCTTTCTGCAAACGGTTTTTACAAAACCCCGAAAATTTCATGGAATGCGGAAACCGGGCGCGGGCGGCCTTTCTTCTATTTTGCTTACGGTGCGGCCTGTGCCGAGGTAGCGATTGATTTGCTGACCGGTGAGAACCGTATTGAGCGCGTGGATATCCTGCATGATGCCGGGCAGTCTCTGAACCCAGCTATTGATATCGGGCAGATTGAGGGGGGATTTGTGCAGGGGGCTGGCTGGCTGACCATGGAAGAGCTGGTGTGGGATGAAAGCGGGCGGCTCCGCACCCATGCGCCTAGCACGTATAAAATTCCGGCGTGTTCGGACCGGCCTCGCATTTTTAATGTGGACCTGCTGGAGCATGCACCCAACCGGGAGGCGACCATTTTCCGTTCCAAGGCCGTGGGGGAGCCTCCGTTTGTGCATGGTGTAGCGGTGCTGCATGCCATTTCCGATGCGCTTGCCAGCCTGAAGGATTATCAGACCTGCCCTCAGCTTGATGCCCCCGCAACGCCTGAGCAGATTTTGCGCACGGCTGAGCGGATGCGGCAGCAGGCAGTGCACTGAAACCCCGCCCCGGCATGAAGGAGCTTTTAGCACGTCTGTCAGACTGGCACCCGGACGCACCGCCTGTGGCCTGCGTGCAGGTGGTGGACGTGCGCGGTTCAACCCCGCGCGAGAGCGGGGCGTTTATGCTGGTTGGAGAGGATTGGCAGGCTGGGACCATCGGTGGCGGCTGTCTGGAATGGGATTGTGTGCACCATGCCCGAACTCTGCTTCGGCAGCATGAGACAGAAGGCGTGCACCGCTTTGTTCTGGGGCCGGAAACGGGGCAGTGCTGTGGGGGGCGTGTGGATGTGCGTATTACGCGGCTGGATGCAGATTTGGTTACAGGCTTACAGCAGCAGCTTACCGGGCAGGAGCAAGCCTGGCCCGTACTGGTGCTGTTCGGGGCAGGGCATGTAGGGCGTGCTTTGGCGCATGCTCTGGCACCGCTCCCGCTGCATCTGATTTGGGTGGACCCGCGCCCTGAGGAGTTCGGGCCGGTGCCCGCCGGAGTGGATGCCCGTGTCACATCGGGCTGGGAGCGTATTCTGGCAGACGTTCCAGCCGGGTCCGGCACGCTTGTGCTCACCCCCAATCATGCACTGGATGCGCTGATTGTTGCTGCGGCTCTGGAGCGAGGGGATTTGTCTTACGTCGGCTTGATTGGCTCCCGCACCAAGCGCCGTCGGTTTGAAGCCAGCTTCCGGGAAATTGGCCTGCCGGAGGAGCAGATCGCATCCTTGATCTGCCCGATTGGTGACAGGGGTATACGGGATAAACGGCCAGAAATTATTGCCGCTCTGGTTGCTGCGGAACTGATTGAACGCTTTTTACCCCATCCGCAGCAGGCCGCGTAACGGCAGATCTTGTTCCGTAGTTTATGGTGCGGGACGGCTGCTTTCCGGGCGTTCAGCCATGAGTGAGACGTGAGCTGCGATAATCTTCCAGCCTTTATCTGTCAGAACCCATGTCTGCATCTGTCGTCCGATGCGAGATGAGCCTTCACGCTGAAATTCCAGACTGACAACGGCTGAGATGTCCCCCAGAGTGGTAACAACCCGCCGCAGAACTTTCCGGGGCGGAGAGCCACCCGTGCGGGCGCGCCGGAAAGCAGCAATTTCTTCTGCTCCATACAGGTTTTCACCCACACCATAGCGCACGGTTTCCGGGCCTTCGTGGAAAAAGGCATCCAGAGCCAGGAGGTCATTCTCACCTAAAGCAGCTTCATAGGCATCAGAAAGAGCTGTGATTTCAGCCACCAGAGCGGGTGCGTTGAGCATAGCGGGTGTTTCCAGAAGTAACGGCGTGACATGTAAAAACGGTATCAGACACCTCATAAGGAGGCAGCTGATACCGTGTTAAATGACTATAGCAGAGTTTTACTAAGCGGGCTGATCAGAAAGACGTGGAAACCGTGCCTGTCATGGTAAAGCGGGGCTCCAGCATGAAGGCGTTGCCATAGCCTGTGTAGGCTGCACTGCTACCACTATAAACCGTGCTGGTATCACGGGCACTATAGACAGCTCCCATAGCGCCAGAGCGCACAACTGACCCGGTCAGGTTGGTAAAGTTTAGCTTGATCGTAGGAGATTTCAGATAACTAAAGGGTTTGAAATGGTATCCCAGTGAGAGGGAGTCCGTTACATAGCCCGGCATACGCTGGTCGTTCGCAATAGAGACTGATTGCGGGCCAGTATAATGCACAGCACCATTCGCAAAAAAGCCTTTGTAAGTATAGGTCAGGCCGAAGTTTGCGATAATGCGAGGTGCCATAACGGCCTGCGTGCCTTTGGAATGCAGCATGACGTTCTGGTAGGGGTCAAAAACATTGCTGTCCTGAGTGGCGTGCAGATATTCGACGGAGGCATAGGGGCTGAAACCGTGGATTTCACGCCCGGCAATCATGAAATCAAACCCGCGCATGGTCTGATTGCCAACAGAGAACGGCTTGAAGCTGTTCATGCCCAGATACTGGTCCACAATGCGGTTTGTGACATTGTAGTTGAAGAAGGACATATCCAGCAGCAGATACTTGTTGTGGTAACGATACCCCAACTCTTCCTTGATAGAATACTGGTTTTTCAGCATAGGCGCACTGGCGGACAGCCAGCCCATATCTGTTGCACTGGGCTGGCGATAATCGCCTTCCGCGTTCACGTAAATCTGGCTGTTCGGGTTAATCTGGTAGCTGATGGAAAGCTGGGGCAGCGGCGCTGTGGTGTTCGCCCCTGATCGGTCACCCGAAATCCAGTTTTTGTTGGCCCCACTCCATCCCCGGTTCCAGGCGTTGGACATGACAAATTTGAAGCCAGCGTTGATCAGCAGCTTGTTGTTCAGGTAACGGGACTGGTTCTGGATAAACAGGGAATGCAGTTCATATCCTGCATTCTGCCCATACATTGCGCCACCTACGGCATACTGCGCCCAGTTCGGGCTGGGGGCGGCACCATTCGCCATGGTGGTGCTGGAGGGGTAGCCCTGAATGGTCTGGTTGTTTTCATACCAGTAGCCAAGTGTCAGGTGATTGTGCCGATCAATATCGTAGCTCAGCTTAGCTACAGCACCCACCTGCCTAGCTTCGTTTTCCAGAAAGTAATTGGTCATGTTGGTGCCGGCTGGTACAGCAGCGCCACCGCTGTTATGCGTATACTGGCCTTGTGCGGCCACGCCACCCGGAGAGGCATCCCAGCCCTGACCCATGCTGAAATAAGGCTGGAGGTCGAAATTGAACTTTTTGGGCAGAACAATATGGATGGGCGCCGTCAGGAAAATCTGGTTCCAGTGGTCATTATTGTTCTTCCAGTAATTGACGTTGCTGGACTGCGCAGAGCGCCCGTAGCCATTACCGGTATGTTTGTATTCAAAAAACTCCTGCGCTGTCGGATAGTTGTCGATAGTGAAGTCTGCTGAGTTCCAGGAAAGAAACAGGCGGGCGTTAGACCCGTTTGTCCAGTCTTTCTGAAGCCCGAAATCAATATGCTTACGCTGGTTGATGCCGGACCCCATCCAGCTCCGTGCATGCGCGTTTGAAAAGGAGAAGAAGCTTCGCACGCCGCTTTTGCCAATCTCGCCTGATTCCAGACGGATAAACTCGCGGGAGAGGTTGTTGGTGCCGTAAGAGAAATCCACCATCCCGCCTGCTTTGCGGGAGGCCAGATGCGTGTGGGAGTTCATCACCCCTCCAGCAGCAGACATGACGGGCAGATCCCGTGCGGCACTGCCGGGTGTTACGCTGACATCTTCCAGGTTTTCGGAATCAATATCTTCCGACATGTATTTTGCAGCCGCAGCGGGGGCACCATCCACCATCAGCGCCATATCCAGA
Organism: uncultured Acetobacter sp.; assembly: GCF_937875265.1. GTDB lineage: Bacteria > Pseudomonadota > Alphaproteobacteria > Acetobacterales > Acetobacteraceae > Acetobacter. The sequence goes on from NZ_CALLXM010000272.1 coordinate 14,588, forward strand.
TCAGTCAGGCCACGGGACTGAATCTGGCCGCCCTGCATGCCGGAGCTGTCTGGCGTCATGACATTCAGGCTGGGCAGGTTTTTGACCAGATCAAGCGGGGTGGAGGTCGGGCTGCGCATGTTGATGTAGGCTTTTGTAACAGTCTGCACGGCGTGCGGGGCTGTTTCCTGCCGCATCATCCCGCCGCCGCCGTCCAGCGCCTGACGACGCGACGCGACGGAAATTTCCTCGGCTCCTTTTGCCAGAACCGGGCCAGAGGGCCGTTTGGGGACGCTACGGGCTTGCACCGGTTTGGCAGAGGAGATCGCCTTACCGCTGTGGTGAAGGCGGCTGGCATGGGACGTGCGGTTTGCGGCCTGAGCATAGGCCAGCATGGCCCACAGGCTTACGGCCCCAGTCAGGCTTGTCAGAAAAAAGCGGGAGGGACGGCTGGCCAGACGAGAGACAAAGACGCGGGGATGTAAGCATTCTGAGGACATGCGGGGATTTTCCAGTCAGGAGACGCAGCTGATGGGGAAAGCGGACGCTATGATTTTTCCGGAACATTCAGCATCCCGGTCTCGGTGCATGTCTGCCGTATGGGAGGTGGGGTAATGCCGCATTTCTCTATCCGATGAGTCAAAGGAATGATCCGTAACCGTTATATAAAAGACGGACGGTGTTCGCACAAAATGAAAAAAAGCACTTTAGTGTTGCCAATATGAGGTCGGGATAGGGGCGGCCGCTCCAAACGGCATGTGCTCAGACCAAAAAGTCCCGAATACGCCAGTAAGCTCCGCGACCTTAAAGTGGCAGAGCTATGCACTTAAAAGAGAACGCAGCATGGAGCAATGCATCCCGGTCATGCTCTCAGAGGACATGAACGCAACGGAGAAAATAAAAACAGCAACCATAAGTTGTATTGTCTGTATTCTATTAAACATAGAAAACCGCTGTAAACTCTTCATTTTGAAAAAATGGCCGATCATCACGCATAAGTCAGATGATCTGCATCAATTTCGGCATTGGTTTAACAAACTAAATAGCCTTTATGCAGTTTGTAGATGCGTAACTGAAGG
>NZ_CALLXM010000273.1 GCF_937875265.1 uncultured Acetobacter sp.
GTGAAGAAGCGGGCCATTTTTCCAATGGTCGTGGTTTTTCCCGTCCCGTTCACGCCCACCACCAGCACAACGTGCGGCTTGTGCGCCGGGTCCGGCTCAAACGGGATAGCAACCGGTTCCAGCACGCTCGCAATTTCATCTGCCAGAGCGTTACGGATTTCCTCGTCCGTCACTTCCGTGCCGAAACGCGTGCGACGGAAGGATTCAATAATCCGCTCCGCCACACTGGGGCCGAGATCTGCGGTAATCAGCAGGTCTTCCAGCTCTTCCAGCGCCTCATCATCAAGCTTGCGCTTGGTGAAAACGGATGTCAGCCCTCCGCCCAGCTTCTGCGTTGAGCGGGACAGCCCCTTCTTGAGGCGTGAAAAAAAACCTAGCGCCATCTCAAACCCTTTCCGCCAGCAGGCCCGCGGCATCCACCGCAACCGCCCGCAGACTGATAATCTCACCTGTTTCCGCCTCACCCTGCGCAAGGCGGACGGGCGCAAACTGTTCACTGTGCCCGGATGTGGGCGTTTCCATCAGCACACGCAAAGTCTGCCCCAGCAGACCCTGATAATAGCGCTGGGCAGATGCGGCTCCCACTTCCCGCAAGCGGGCCGCACGCGCCTTGCGTTCAGGCACCTGCACCGCACGCATCCGTGCAGCCGGAGTGCCAGGCCTCTCGCTGTAGGGGAAGACATGCAGATATGGCACGCCCTGCGCCTCCAGAAACGCGCGTGTTTCTTCAAACAGCGCGTCATCTTCCGTCGGGAACCCGGCAATCACGTCCGCACCGATGCCAATATCGGGGCGCAGCGCACGGGCGCGCTCAATGACCCGCGCAGCATCTTCGGCCAGATGGCGACGCTTCATACGCTTGAGGATGAGGTCCGACCCGGCCTGAAGCGAGAGATGCAGATACGGCATGAAGCGCGGCTCATGCTCCAGCAGCCGCCAGATATCCTCGTCAATTTCCACCGGATCAACTGAAGACAGGCGCAGCCGCTCAAGCTGAGGCACCAGTCCCAGCACGCGGCGGCACAACTGCCCAAGTGACGGGGTGCCCGGCAGGTCCCCGCCCCAGGATGTCATATCCACGCCGGTCAGCACCACTTCCCGGTAGCCCGAATCGACAAGGGCGCGCACCTGCTCCACCACCACACCCACAGGGGCTGAGCGGGACGGCCCACGCCCGAAGGGGATGATGCAGAAGGTGCAGCGATGGTCACACCCCTGTTGCACCTGCACAAAAGCCCGCGTCCGGCCCACAAATTCGGTCACAAGATGGGCAGCGGTTTCCTTGGCGGCCATAATGTCCGAGACGGCCAGCGGCACGTTCATGGCAGCAGGCGCCCAGCTTTCCGCTTTCAACTTTTCTTCATTGCCCAAAACGCGCGTCACACCCGGCAGGGTGGCCCAGCGGTCCGGATCAATCTGGGCGGCACAGCCTGTCACGACAATGCGGGCCTCCGGATTATCCCGGTGTGCACGCCGGATAGCCTGACGGGCCTGCCGTTCGGCTTCCCCCGTTACGGCACAGGTATTAACGATAATCACGTCTTCCAGCGCGGCCGCATGCTCGCGCATGACCTCGCTTTCCCACGTATTCAGCCGACAACCGAATGTCAGAATTTCCGGGCGCGTCATGAGGCGTAGGTGGCCAGATCCACCATGCCGTCAAACGCCGTGGCCGTGAGGCCTGTCATCATCACATGGCCGTTTTCAGCCCATTCAATGTGCAGGGTGCCGCCATCCAGCTCCACCATGCAGCGGCGCTCCACCAGCCCGCGCCGCACGGCGTTGACCACGGCAGCACACGCGCCGGACCCACAGGCTTCCGTCACCCCTGCCCCACGTTCATGCACCTTCAGGCGCATGCGCTCCGGGCTGTCTATTCTGGCAAAACCAATATTGGCGCGATCAGGAAAGAGCGGGTCATGCTCCAGCGCACTGCCATGGCTGAGCATCGAAAAATCTTTCACAAAAAAAGTTGCGTGCGGGTTCCCCATGGAGACCGCTGCCGGGTCCCCCTCCAGAGGCAGATGGAGTGTATCCATCTCGGCTGCCAGAGGCACGGCCTGCCAGTCCAGCTGCGGGGCACCCATATCGACTGTTACCAGCCCGTTCTGTTCAATACGGGCTGGCAGCGTTCCGGCCCGTGTTTGCAGCACGGGCGTGCGGTTGCCGGTCTGCCGGAACATCAGCTCCGCCACACAGCGGGACGCATTGCCGCAGGCCCCGGCCTCTGACCCATCCGGGTTAAAGAAGCGCACAAAAACATCAGCCCCCTCCGCACAGGCCGGGCGAAGTGTCACAAGCTGATCACAGCCAATCCCTCTGCGGCGGTCAGCAAGAGCTGCAATACGCGCAGGTGTGAGAGACAGGTGGCCAGCACGCTCGTCGAGGATGACAAAGTCATTCCCAAGCCCGTGCATCTTGAAAAAGGAGGTCTGCATACCGCGCCTTATAAGGCAGATCGGCCCCTAATGCCATTGCGGAACAAAGCCGTGTGACTCAGAGAAAACGCCCCGGCGCGCCACGGCCCAGCACTTCAATTTTATAACCGTCAGGATCGGTCAGGAAAAAGAAGGTACCAATCACGCGACCATCGGTTTCCAGCGTCTTGATGAGCGTGGGCGAAAACCCGGCAGCATCCAGCCGGGCATGTTCGGACGCCAGGTCCTGTACAGAAACAGCCAGATGCCCGTATCCGTCACCCAGAGCATAAGGCTCGGTGCGGCCATGATTGATGGTCAGTTCCAGCTCAAATGTCTGTTCGTCATTTGCCAGATAGATCAGCGTAAAGCTGTCAAACGCCAGCCGATCAGCCGGTTTGAGCCCAAATGCGGCCTCGTAAAACGCCAGAGAGCGTTTTTCATCAAGAACTCGCAGCATGGAATGTATCATTTTTGCCATAAAAAGTCTCCCCAAGGCTCCGGCTTCGTCAAAATTTGCAGTGCTCATAACGCGTAATCTGGTCTTGCTGAAATTATTTTTTAAAAAAATAATCTTTACGCAGCACTCGGCAAAATGGTTTCAAATAATCAACCACTCTGCCTCGAGGATTATATTTAAAGAAATGACCACCTTTTCTCTTCTGCCTGTACCGGCATCACGCCAGATACGGACATGGCTGTTTGTTGGCACCATTCTGGCACCGGGACTGTTTGGCTTGCAGCTTTCCGGCACGGCCTACGCAGCAGAAGATGAAACGGCCTCTCTGGAAGCACTTGAGCACCAGATGGCGCAGATTCAGGAGCAGCAGAAAGCGCTCCAGAAAGCGCTTGTTGGCATGCAAAAGCAGATTGCCGCCCACCGGGCCACGCTAACCCATAACGGGGGGAATACCGCCGTAAAATCTGCGGTCAACGGCAGCAGCCGCCATACGCTGACCACGGCCCGAAATGGCGCAACCGGCTCTGGGGCAAGCCATGCTGGCTGGTCACCCGAGACTGGGTCTGATCAGCCGGGCATTGAGCCCGCAGAAACCACAACCGCCATGAACACACCGCATCTTGCCGGGCACCATGCCAGAGGGTCTGATGCGCAACCGGTTTTTTCGGGTCAGGATGATCACCCGGATGTAGAAGCTGTCATCGGCCACCGCGCAGAAGACGTGATTTCCCGTATTGCAGAAAATGGCGTTGGCCCGCATGCGCGTGAAACGGCAGGCGCACAGGCCGCCGGTGCGCTGGGTGACCACGGCGTATTCCATATGGGGCCTGTCACCCTCATTCTGGGTGGTTTTCTGGATGCCGCCACGGTGCTGGAAAACCGGCATATTGCGTCTGGCACGTTCAACTACTGGCAGGCCATGCCTTACCCTAACGAGTCCCGCTACCACACCAATAATTTTGAAGGCAGCGCGCGTTACAGCCGTATCTCGCTCATGGCGCGCGGCAATGTGGACGCCCACTCCACCATTTCCGGCGTTTTTGAAATGGACTTCGGAGCCGGTGCTGCCACGACCGACGCCTATGAAAGCAACAGCTACGCCTTCCGAATGCGGCAGGCCTATCTGGCCTATGATAATAGTGATCTGAACTTCCATTTCCTTGCCGGTCAGGCATGGAGCATGCTCACGCCGGGCCGTATCGGTATTATTCCCCGCCAGGAAAGTCTGCCTGAAACAATCGAATCCTCCATGCTGGCTGGCCAGACATGGGCGCGGCAGCTTCAGTTCCGATTTGTGAAAGACTTTTTCCAGCACCGCCTGTGGCTGGGCCTGTCCATCGAAAACTCTGCCACGCTGTATGACACAACCGGCTTTACCAATTCCGATGGCACCGTCACGCTGCCCAACGGCAAGACAGCCACCATCAGCAGCAACGGTACGGGCCTGACCAACGATGCCCCGTTCTCCAACGAAATTGCACCCGATGTGATTGGAAAAGTGGCGTGGGACCCGCACTGGGGCCATTACGAAGCCGTTGGTATTCTGCACTTCCCGCATGACCGCGTGGCGTCTCTGGGTCAGGGCCACAATAATACTGCCATTGCTGGCGGTGGTGGTGGCTCCATGGTGCTGCCGGTTCTGCCGCATAAAGTGGAAGTGCGACTGGCCGGTCTGGCTGGGGTCGGGATTGGCCGCTACGGCTCTGCGCTGCTGCCTGATGCCACGCTGAAATCCGACGGGGATGTTGCCCCCATCCCCTCCATTCAGGCCACGGGCGGCGTTGTTGCCCACCCCACGCCGCGAGTGGATGTGTATGGTTTCTTTGGATATCAGGAAGCCGGACGGCGTTACAGCAACTATGGCGGCGGTGCGTATGGCTACGGAAATCCGAATTATTCCAACGCCGGATGTGAGACCGAATTGTCCACTCTGGGCTGCACGGCCAACACCCGCAGCGTGATGGAAGCGACCGTGGGAGCGTGGTACCGCTTCTTCAAAGGTCACTACGGAACAGTGGAAGCCGGAGCCCAGCTGGCCTATTCCCGCAGGGACGCCTGGAAGGGTCAGGGCGGGGGTCCGGATACAAGCATGAGTCAGATATTTCTGGACTTCCGCTACCTCCCGTTCCAGTAACACACCACGCTTGCCTAAAAGCGCTCAGGGCAAAAGTTCTCCGGCCAGGCCTCTGGCCATTCATGCGGGGAACCTTTATCCCCCCATACATCTTGTTGCCTGGACCTAAAGTAGAATGCCTTTTCAGAATGCCCCCGCCTCACTTGCGAGCGCTCTTGCTGCTCGCGGGTACGAAACCGCAACTCCAGTTCAGGCCGCCGTTCTGGCCCCTGACGCCGAAGGTCGGGACCTTCTTGTTTCAGCCCGTACAGGCTCGGGCAAAACTGTAGCCTTCGGGCTGGCCATGGCCGACACCCTTCTGGATGATAAGGGCCGTTGCCCTGCTCCGGGTGCGCCGATGGCTCTGGTTATTGCCCCCACGCGTGAACTTGCCCTGCAGGTGCGTAATGAGCTGGAATGGCTCTATGCGCAGAGCGGTGCCCGCATTGTTTCCTGCGTTGGTGGCATGGAACCCCGCGTTGAAGCCCGTGCACTGAACGCTGGCTGCCACATTGTGGTCGGCACGCCGGGCCGCCTGTGTGACCATGTTTCCCGTGGCCAGCTGAACCTGTCCGCCTTGCGCGTTGTTGTGCTGGACGAAGCAGATGAAATGCTTGATCTGGGCTTCCGTGATGAGCTGGAAACCCTGCTCAAAGCGGCCCCTGCCGAGCGCCGCACGCTGCTGTTCTCTGCTACCATTGCCCGTGACATTGCCAATCTGGCCCGCCGTTACCAGAACGATGCCCTGCGCATTGATACTCTGGGCGGCAACACGCCGCACACGGATATTTCCTACCGCGCCGTGCTGGCGGACCAGTCCGACATGGCTGGCACCATCGTCAACGTGCTGCGCCAGATGGAATCCCCCTCCGCCATCGTCTTCTGCCACACGCGTGAAGCTGTGCGGCAGTTGCAGGGTATTCTCACGCAGCGTGGGTTCTCCTCCGTCGCCATTTCAGGTGACCTCGGGCAGAACGAACGTAGCCGCGCCATTGAAAGCCTGCGTCATGGTCAGGCACGCGTTTGCGTAGCAACCGACGTGGCCGCCCGTGGCCTTGATATTCCGGAACTTGGTCTGGTCATTCACGCCAGCCTGCCGTCCAACCCTGCAACCCTGCTGCACCGTTCAGGCCGCACCGGGCGCGCCGGGCGTAAAGGCACCTGTGTTCTGCTGGTTCCGCCCGCACGCAGAAGGCTGGCTGAACGCCTGCTGGAAGGTGCGAAAGTTACGGCAGAATGGAGCGGTGCTCCGACTCCGGAAGATATTGCCCGCGCTGATGCAGAACGCCTTCTGTCCGCTCCGGCTCTGTCCATTCCGGTGCCGGAAGCTGGTGGCATGCATGAGCTGATTGCCAAGCTGACGGAAGTCCACTCAGCTGAGCAGCTGGCCGCAGCGTTGATCGCCATGTGGCGTTCCAGCCTGCCGGAACCGACCAAAGTGCGCGTGCTTTCTCCGGGTTCTGTCAAAAAAGCCCCGCGTGAACGCGCACCGCGTGATGACGAAGAGGGTGGACACCGTGGCCCGCGTGAGCCGGGTGCATGGTTCCGCCTGTCTGTTGGCCGTGATGACCGCGCAGACCCGAAATGGCTGGTGCCGATGCTCTGCCGCCTTGGCGGGATCCGCAAACAGGATATCGGTGCGATTCGCATTCAGCCGGACCACACACTGGTAGAAATTGCCCAGGATAAAGCAGAACGCTTCCAGTCCTGTGCTGCCGGTGCCGATGCTGATGAAATTACGGTTGAGCCCTCCGCTCCGCCGCGTCCGGGTGCTGGTGGTGGTGGCGGGCGTCCGCCGCGTGCTGCGGGCCCTGGTGGCCCCGGTGGTCGTCCACCCCGCAAAGGTGGCGGTGCCGGTGGCCCGGGTGGCGGCTTCAGCAAAGCCCCGTCCAGCCGGAAACGTAAAGCCTTCTGATCTTTCAGATGCAAAAAAAGGCCCCTCCCGAAAGGAAGGGGCCTTTTTCTTGCTTAATCATTCAGGACTTTACAGCTTGGGCAGAGACGTTGCGTCTTTCCATGCATCTTTCACGTTCTGCTGGGCATTGCTCCACTTATCCTTCGCGTTCTGCTGCGCATTGGTCACGCTGTCACGCTGAGCTTCCCACTTCTTGCGAGTTTCCTCGTTCGCGTTGTTCCATTTGTCCTTCGCGTTCTGTTCCGCGTTGGTCACCTTATCGCGCTGAGCCTCCCATTTCTTACGGGTTTCCTCGTTCGCGTTGTTCCATTTATCCTTCGCGTTCTGTTCCGCGTTGGTTACTTTATCGCGTTGAGTAGTCCATTTTTTGCGGGTCTCTTCACTGGCATTATTCCAGCGGTCTCTGGCCTGATCCTGTGCAGACTGGCGAGCATTTTTCAGGTTGGATGAAAATTGGTTTGTATCAGTCTTGACGGCATTGCGCGTATTCTCCACTCCCTGATGCAACTGCTGCTGCGCGCAGGAGGTGAGGGAAAGACAAGGATCAGCATAGGCAGCCGTAGCTGAAACCAGAGCCGTCGCAAGAGGCAAACCCATAACGGCGATTTTCCGAATGAACTGCATAAATATTCCTTCCATAACTCCTGACCGACATCAGGAGGACGGGCATGTTTTAGACATGGAATTTTGTCAAAAAATGGCCAAAGCCGCCTCAATAGATCAGAATTGTTCTAACACCCTCGCGTCTTCTTTTGTGTTTGGAGAATAAACTCACATGATCAAGCCTTCTTTACTCTGCAAACACATGTGCAGACCCAAAAAATCGGCTGGACTTGCTCTGGCTACGGTCCTTTGTCTGTCTGCAGCCCCGGTCTATGCCGTTCCTCCCGCTCCGCCAGCCGCTACCCATGCGGATGCGCCGAAGGAAGCCTCCAAAGATTTTACCGGCGCTGCGGGCCTGCTGCCGGATGATGCCGTAACACACCACACGGACACGTTTGCCGGGCACAAGATCAGCTACACCGCACGCGCGGGCACCCTTGTGCTACGGGATGATGTCGGCAAACCCACCGCCCGTATTTTCTATGTGGCCTATACGCAGGATGGCGCGGACCCGGCACGGCGTCCGGTCTCCTTCTTTTTCAACGGCGGGCCAGGGGGCGCTACGGCTTACCTGCATCTGGGTGCCGCAGGCCCTACGGCTCTGACCTTCCCCGCTGGGAACCCGACCGATGGTGCCAATGCCCGTCTGGCCCTCAACCCGGATAGCTGGCTGCCAGACACCGACATGGTGTTTATTGATGCCCCCGGAACCGGCTGGTCTACCCCGACAGACCCGAAAACTGCTGACAAAACCTTCTACGGCGTCAAGCAGGATGCCAAAGCTTTTGCCAAAACCATCCAGCTCTGGGCCAATACCAACGGACGCCTGACCTCCCCGCGCTATCTGGTGGGGGAAAGCTATGGCGGCATTCGCTCTATTGAAGTGGCGGACGCACTGGCACAGCAGCAGAACCTGATGGTGAACGGCATTGTCATGATCTCGCCCGCGCTGGACATGGGACTTCTGGATACTGGCAACAGCATTCTGGCTTCAGCCCTTACCCTGCCGTCCTTTGAAGCCGCCAAACTGGCCATGCAGCACAAATTGGCACCGGAAACTGCCGCGCATCAGCTGGATGAAGCCTACCACTACGCGCTTGGCCCTTATCTTGCCACGCTGGCCAACACCCCGCCCACAGGTGATGCCGCGCGTGATTTTTATGAAGACGTGGCCAATCACACCGGCCTGCCGCAGGAGGTGATTGCCAAGGAACGCGGCCAGCCGCAGCCGGGCGCGCATGATGTCCGCAGCCGGGACGGACGCCTTTATACGCTGTATGACGCGACCGTTTCTATTGCGGACCCGTTTCCTGAAGGTGTGGATAATGGAGACAGCCCGGACCCGACCCTCTCCGGTTTTGGCCGTGCCTATGGCAGCGCTTTTGAACAGTATGCCACCAAGACCCTGAATTACCGGACGGATCTGTCTTACGAACTCCTAAGCATGAAAGTGAATGCCGCGTGGGACTTCCGGGGCGATGGTGAACCTATGGCGCACCAGATTCCGGTTTTACGCCGCCTGCTGGCCCTGAACCCGACCCTGCGCATTTTTATTGCCAACGGCTATTATGATCTGGCCTGCCCGTTTGCCAGCGCCCGCTGGGTGACCGAGCATATCCCCGTAGGCCGCAACCGCATTGGCCTGCACACCTACCCCGGCGGCCACATGCTCTACACCCGCCCCGACAGCCGCGCCGCTCTGGCACGGGATGTGAAAGCGTTTCTGGCGCCCTGAGCCAGCCGGACCAAACCCGCCACAAACAAAAAGGGCGGGAGAGGTTTCCCTCTCCCGCCCTTTTCTGGCGTTGCTGTAAGCGTTCGCCCTTGCCGGATCAGCGCTTGCTGAACTGGAAGGAACGACGTGCTTTGGCGCGGCCATATTTCTTACGTTCAACCTTACGGGAGTCACGCGTCAGGAAGCCAGCAGCTTTCAGAATGCTGCGCAGGCCGGGTTCGTAGTGCGTCAGCGCACGGCTGATACCGTGACGAACTGCACCAGCCTGACCGGACAGACCACCACCAACGACGGTGCAAACAACGTCGAACTGGTTGTAGCGATCAGCCACCAGGAAGGGCTGCGTCAGCAGCATGCGGAGCACGGGGCGTGCGAAATACGTGCCAACGGGACGACCGTTGACCGTAATGTCGCCTTTACCGGGCTTGATCCACACGCGGGCCACGGCGTCTTTACGACGGCCAGTTGCGTAGGAGCGGCCCTGCGCATCGCGTTTTACTTCATACACAGGGGCGTCCGGAGCCGTGGGAACCACGTCTTTCAGATCAGCCAGCGTGCCTGTACGTTCCTGAGTTTCAGACATGATGCTCAGCCTTTCTGCGCGTTAACGACGTTTTTGCGATTCATAGCCGCCACGTCCAGCGTCTGCGGCTGCTGACCGTCATGCGGGTGCTCAGCACCGACATAAACGTGCAGGTTGCGCATCTGCTGGCGCTGCAGCGGACCACGGGTGATCATGCGCTCGACAGCCTTCACCACAACATGGTCAGGGTTCTTGCCACCCAGACGCTGTGCAATGGTGCGGGTCTTGATGCCACCGGGGTAACCCGTGTGGTAATGGAACAGCTTCTGACCAGCTTTGTTGCCTGTCAGCGCCACTTTTTCAGCGTTGATGACGACAACGTGGTCACCGCAGTCAACGTGCGGGGTGAACTGAGCTTTGTGCTTGCCGCGGAGGCGGTTCGCGATGATGACGGCCAGACGACCCAGAGCGAGGCCTTCGGCATCGATCAGGATCCAGTTCTTCGTCACCTCCGCGGGTTTCAGCGAGAGGGTGGTCTTCATGAGAGTGTGATTCCGTTAAGACTGTAAGCTTTGAAGATGGGCGCCTTATGCGTGGGCAAAAGCACTTCGTCAAGCGAAATCCGCGTTCATGCCTGTAAAATCAACAGTTTTTCATTCGGTAACATGTTACCGCACACAGACTTGCAGTGCCCCCCACCCGTGCATTACACGGGTGGTTACGTTTATAACTTCCTCTGTAAAAACAAGCAGGATTCCTACCTGGTGAAGAAACATGTTCTTGTTACGGTTGCGGGTATTGCAGGCCTTGCCTGTGTCGGATGGCTGGCAGCACGTCATGCTGAACATGTCATGCTGGATAAAAGCATCGACAGTTTCCGCCAGGCTATAGGGCCGGATGCCTCCTTTACTTACAAGAAGGCATGGCCGGGCCTGCTTGGCCGGAGTGTGAAGTTTACCCAGCTGGTCTTTCGGCAGGGGCCGGAAACCATCACGGCAGATGAGGCAGAAATTTCCAAACTGGGAACCGCTGAGGATGAGGCTAAGCGAATCGGCCACCTCTCCTTCCGCAATTTCCAGTTGGCAGACCCGGCAGGCAGCCTGCATCTGGATGACCTGAGCCTGGAGGGCGTCACGCTACCCGCTGGCGGGGATGACAAGCATGGCACCCCGGCGCAGGGGCTGGAAATCAAGCATGCGGAAGCCAGTAGGCTGCACGGCTTTATCAGTGGCCTCCAGTCTGACATTTCCGCCACCGGACTGAAGGTGGATGATTACGGAAGCAGCGAGGCATCACGCCTTGAAGCAAAAGACGTCCTGCTTTCCACAGATGTTGCACCGCAACGCCACATTACCGCGCATTCCATCATGCTGGACGGGGTTGATCTGGCGGGGCTTTACAGCAGCCTTGCCACCGGTGGCTCCTATGAACCGCATAACGGTACACGGGACATTCAGGTAGACGGTCTGGGCGTGGATGGCACAGGGCCGCTGCTACGTGTGGCTAAACTATCCTCCCACTCAACCCGGTCCGATGCTTCGGAACAGGAAGTCTCCAGCCTTCAGGGGCTGGAACTGTGGCCGGATGTGCCCAACCTCTCCATCCTGCCAGCGCTTGGGTATGACCGCTTCCGGGGTTCGCTCGTGCTGAATGATACGCATGATTACAAAGCCGGAAAGCTGCATGTTGCAACCTTCAGTCTGGACGCCCCCGGTATGGGCCGCCTGACGCTGGATGGAGATTTCAGCCAGACCAGCACGGCCGCCCTGCTCTCCGCTGGCGCTGCCGACATGCAGGTGATGGCAATGAACGTGTCGTATAAAGACCACGGCCTGCTGCCCAAGGTGCTGGCAGCCTCCGCTAAGGCGCGTGGCGTGACCGCGCAGGAGCTGACAACGTCTCTCCAGACCCAGCTGGCCCCGCAGGGCAGTGCGCCGGACGCACCGCTTCCGCAGATTGCACGCTATCTGGCGCATCCGGGGAGCGGCCCGCTGACCATCACCCTGCATCCGCCGCAGCCGCTGCCCATGATGGCCATTGCCGCCAGCATAAGCATGCTGATTTCAGCGCCGCAGGTGGCCCAGCAGATTGGCCTGACCGTCCACGCCCCTTAAAAAGCGGCCCTTTAAGGCGTTTGTGTCTGCCCGGCAGACACAGCCGCTGGCGCGGTTTTTGGTTTTATATGCAGCTCAAAAGTATGGTCCTGCTCTGGCGGGGCAAGGCGCTGGATATAAACCTTCTCATGCCGGTAGGAAATCCACACCCGGTTGTGCCGCAGAAAATCGGCCCCCAGCAGCGCATAACCATCCGTTTCTATTGGGGAGACGGCAAGCATGGGGTTCAGATACATGTTTTCCGCTATCTGCACGCTGGCAAAACGATGCAGTTGGCCCGCTCTGTGTTTTCCATTCACCCCGGACGAATCCAGAGCGATATCCTGTGCAAGCTGTTCAGCTGAAACACCCGCCTTGCGCGCCTGACGCGGCAGGACGGTTGTGTGCCATGCTCCGCTATCCAGTATGGCCTCAACTTTCTGACCATTCAGCCGAAAATTCACAGCAATACGGCCACCATTCCCCGGATGATACCAGTCGAGCGTTGAAGACGGCCCCTCCCATGTGGGCGTAGGCGTATGGCACCCGCTGAGCTGATAGAGCGTAATTGTCCGGGCCGGGAGGTTGAACGCAACATCATACCCCTGAAGGAAGTCTGCTCCGAACAGCCCAACAATGGGCCGGCCTGCAAGTGTGCCACCAAAAGAGCGCTTGGCCTGTGTGAGGAAGACTTCCTCTGTTGTGCCTGAGCCAAGGCCAAGCTTGTCCGCCTGCATGATGGGGGACATCATCTCACCCGTCACGCCGCTGATATTCACGAAGCGCCCGGTATCTGCCAGGCCAAACTGTTTGCTGGCCTGTTCTGAAATCATGGAAATATCGGCACCGCTATCAACAATCATCGCGGCATCCCGCCCGTTGATTGTAATCCCCACAATAGGGGAGCCGTGCTCATTCAGAACGGGGAGATCCCCCAGTGTTGCCAGGCGACACACGCCGTCCTGCTCTGCACATCCGGCCAGTGCCAGAAGGGGCACGACCGTTATCAAACCTGTTTTACGCACGTCCTGCCTTCCTGAATTTCTCCGGCAGGACGTGTTTAAACCGTCTCAGCCGCTTTTTTTAGCGGCCCCGCCACGCGGACGCAGCGCAGGGAGCATTTCCCCGGTTACCGCGTAATAGACACGTTCGGCAATATTGGTTGCGTGATCACCAATACGTTCTAAATTTTTAGCCACGAACAGCAGATGAATACAGGGGCTGATCTTGCGCGGATCTTCCATCATGTATGTCACCAGCTCCCGGAACATGGCGGTATACAGTTCATCAATTGCGGTATCTGAGTTCCAGACCTGCATTGCGCATTCACTGTCATTATTGACCATGGCTTCAATCGCGCTGTGCAGGTTTTCCTGCACCAGACGCGCCATGTTGCGCAGAGCTCCAAAAGACAGTGCACCATCCAGCGGTTCAACTTTGAGAGCCCGCCGGGCGATGCTGGAGGCGTAATCGCCAATCCGTTCAAAATCACCAGTGATTTTCAGCACCGCGATGATGACGCGCAGATCAACAGCCATTGGCGCACGCAGGGCCAGAATGCGGATAGCAAGGCTTTCAGCCTCACGCTCCAGAGCATCCACTTCCGTATCCAGCTCCGGCGGTTCCAGAGCGGCGTCTTCATCCTGATCCACCACAGCGGCAATAGCCCGCGCCGTCTGGCGTTCCACCAAACCTCCCATGCGGGCTACCAACCCACGCAGACGGTCCAGCTCCTGATCATATCGGGTGACGGTATGCGCGGGTTCGTTCCCCATGAGTGTGTCCTCCCTGTTCAGCCAAAGCGGCCGGTAATGTAATCCTGTGTGCGGCTTTCACGCGGGGCGGTAAACATCCGCGCCGTGCTGTCCACTTCCACCAGTTCACCCAGATAGAAGAAAGCCACCTGATCCGCACAACGCGCAGCCTGCTGCATGTTGTGCGTAACAATTGCTATGGTGAACTCGGTTTTGAGTTCGTCCAGCAGTTCCTCGATACGGGCTGTGGAAACCGGGTCCAGCGCACTGGTCGGCTCATCCAGCAGAATCACTTCCGGGCGGACTGCAATGGTGCGGGCAATGCACAGACGCTGCTGCTGGCCACCGGAAAGAGCCGTGGCGGACGCCTGAAGGCGGTCCTTCACTTCCGGCCACAGAGCCACGCGGCGCAGCGCATCTTCCACACGGCCATCCATTTCAGAACGGGACACACGCTCATGCAGGCGGATGCCAAACGCGATGTTGTCATAAATGGACATCGGGAACGGTGTGGGCTTCTGAAACACCATGCCCACGCGGGAACGCAGGGCGTTCAGGTCCAGCCCACTACCCAGAATATTCTGGCCAGAGAATATCACCTCACCCGTGGCGCGCTGGCCCGGATAAAGATCATACATCCGGTTCAGCACACGCAGCAGGGTCGATTTACCGCACCCGGACGGCCCGATCATCCCCGTGACACTCCGCTCGGGGAAGACCATGTTAATGCCGTGCAGCGCCTGAGACTTCCCGTAATAGAAATCCAGATCATTGACCTGAATCGCGATTGGACGGTCAGACAGTGACGCCGCTGACGCATCTGTCTCCGCATCAACCGACGGCGTAACCTGCATGGTTTTTTCGTTCATGTCCGTCCTCCGCGGATGCCAACCCGCACCACAATATTAATAATGAGCACACCCACAGTGACCAGCAGGGCGCCGGTCCATGCCTGCTGCATCCAGTCCTGATAGGCAGAGCCTGCATACTGATAAATAGCCACCGGAAGGCTGGCCATGGGCCGCCGCATGTCCAGAGACCACTCAGAATTCCCCAGTGAGGTAAACAGCAGCGGCGCGGTTTCACCCGCCACACGGGCAATGGCCAGCAGCACACCGGTCATGATGCCGCCGCGCGCCGCACGCACACAGATAAACAGAATAACGCGCCACTTGGCCGCACCCAGTGCAATCCCGGCCTCACGCATGGACACCGGAACAAGCCGCAGCATGTCTTCGGTTGTGCGCACAATAATGGGCATAGCCATCAGAGAGAGCGCTGCGGCACCGGAAAAGCCGGAGAAATGCCCGAAAGGTTCAACCAGGAGCATGTAAATAAACAGGCCGATCAGGATGGACGGAGCAGACAGCAGCATATCCGACACAAAACGGACCGTACGGGCCAGCTTGGTGTTCGCACCGTATTCCGCCAGAAAAATACCAGTCAGCAGCCCGGCAGGCGCACCCAGCAAAATGGCAAGCCCGGTTTGCAGCAGGCTGCCCACAATAGCATTGGCCAGACCACCGCCGGTATCCGGCGCGCCCATAGAATGGGTGAACAGGGATGCAGTCAGCCCCGGCAGGCCGTTTTTGAGCAGAGTCCAGAGGATGGACCCCAGCACAAACACCACAATCAGCATGGCAAGCCAGCTGAGGCCGGTAGCCAGTTTATCGGTAATTCTGCGCTGAACGGCCTGAAAGTTTGACCGCTGAGGCCGCTGTGCGGCCGGAGAAACAGCCTGAGCCATCATGAGCGTTTTCCTGCCTGCGCTTCACCCCGGGCCAGCAGAATGCGGGAGAACCAGAGTGTCACAAAGGAAATAGCCATCAGAATTGCCCCCAGCGCCATCAGCGAGGACAGCTTGAGGCTGCCAGAAGGGCTTTCCGGAAATTCCAGAGCAATCAGGGAGGCAATGGTGTTAGCCGGTGCAAACAGGGACCAGCCGATATGGTTACTGTCACCAATCACGAAGGTGACGGCCATGGTTTCCCCCATGGCGCGACCCATGCCCAGCACAATGCCACCCACAACACCCTGACGGGACCAGGGCAGCACAACACGGCGCATCACTTCCCAGCGGGTAGC
>NZ_CALLXM010000274.1 GCF_937875265.1 uncultured Acetobacter sp.
GGATGTCGAGATCAAACTTTAAGGTCCAGACGATGCGCACCGGATTGATCGCAAAGAAGTTGGGCATGTCCCGACTGTTCAAGGAAGACGGCACACATGTGCCTGTCACCGTCTTGCATGTTGATGAACTGCAGGTGGTGGACGTTCGTACTCAGGAGCGTGATGGTTACGTAGCCGTCCAGCTGGGTATGGGCAACGCCAAGGTGAAAAACGTAACAAAACCCAACCGTGGCCATTTCGCCCGCGTGAAGGTGGAACCCAAGAAAACAGTTCGTGAGTTCCGGGTGGCCGATGACGCTACACTGGAAGTTGGTGCTGCTCTTTCTGCTTCTCATTTCGTTGTTGGCCAGAAGGTTGACGTGACGGGGACAAGCAAGGGTAAGGGGTTTGCTGGCGCCATGAAGCGCTGGAATTTTGCTGGTCTTGAAGCCTCGCATGGTGTGTCCGTTTCGCACCGTTCGCATGGTTCGACCGGTAACCGCCAGGATCCCGGCAAAACCTTCAAGAACAAGAAAATGGCTGGTCATCTGGGTGATGAACGCGTGACCACCTTGAATCTGGAAATCGCAGCGGTCGATCCGGAAAAGAATCTGATCATGATTCGTGGCTCCGTTCCGGGAGCAAAGAATGGTGTCGTTCTCATTCGTGATGCGATCAAGAAAGCCCGCCACAGCGATGCGCCGTACCCGGCAGCACTTGTGAAGGCGGAGGCCTGAGATCATGGAAATCGAAATCAAGACACTTGATAACGGCACGGCTGGTTCAGCTACGCTCCCCGAAGAACTTTTCGGCGCAGCACCCCGGGCGGACGTAATGGCGCGTGTTGTGCACTGGCAGCTGGCCAAGCGCCGCGCTGGCACGCACAAGGTCAAGGGCATGGGCGAAGTGTCCGGCACGACCAAAAAGCCATATCGCCAGAAAGGTACCGGTAGTGCACGTCAGGGCTCCCTGCGCGCGCCTCAGTACCGTACTGGTGGTGTTGTGCATGGTCCGGTTGTGCGCGATCATGGCTACGACCTGCCTAAAAAGGTACGTCGCCTGGGCCTGATCTCGGCTCTGTCGCAGAAGGCGGCCGAAGGCAAGCTGGTTGTTCTGGACGCGGCTTCGGGCGTGACCAAGACCAGCGAACTGGCAAAAAAGCTGCAAGGCCTGGGCTGGGGCTCCGCTCTGATCGTGGATGCAACCGTGGACGAAAATTTCGTGCGCGCTGCTCGCAACCTGCCAAAGATCGACATTCTGCCGACCATTGGCGCGAATGTTTATGACATTCTGAACCATGAGGTGCTTGCCATCACGCAGGCAGGCCTTGAAGGACTGAAGGAACGCCTGGCATGACGAATATTCTTGCTATTCGCAAGAAAGCCGAGCGTCTCTCTCGGGAGGCTCTGTACGACATCGTGCGGACGCCTGTCATTACCGAGAAGGCGACTGCGCTTTCTGAAAAAAATCAGGTTGTTTTCAAGGTCGCAATGACGGCTAGCAAGCCTGAAATCAAGGTTGCGGTGGAAACGCTGTTCGGGGTCAAGGTTGTTGGTGTCAACACCCTTGTCCAGAAAGGTAAAACCAAACGCTTTAAAGGGCGTGCGGGTCAGCGTTCTGACGTTAAGAAGGCGTTCGTTCAGCTTGCAGAAGGTCAGTCCATCGACCTGACCGCGAAGCTGGCGTGACCAAGGGTAGAAACTAATGGCACTGAAGCACTTTAATCCTGTCACGCCGAGCCTGCGTGGTACGGTTCTGATTGATCGTGCTGACCTCTGGAAGGGCAAGCCGGTCAAGCAGCTTACGGAAGGTAAGAGCAAGTCGGGCGGTCGTAATAATAACGGCCGTATCACGTCTCGCTTCCGTGGCGGCGGTCATAAGCAGTCCTATCGTTATGTGGACTTCAAGCGTCGTAAATTCGACGTGCTGGGTACTGTGGAACGTCTTGAATACGATCCCAACCGCACGGCCTTTATTGCGCTGGTGAAGTACGAAGACGGTGAGCTGGCTTACATTCTGGCACCACAGCGTCTGAAGGTTGGTGACAATGTCATCGCCGGTGCGCGCGTGGATATTAAGCCAGGCAATGCTATGCCGCTTGCGTCCATTCCGGTGGGTACGATCATCCATAACATCGAACTGAAGCAGGGCGCTGGTGGTAAGCTGGCCCGTTCCGCAGGGACGTATGCACAGTTGGTTGGCAAGGATTCGGGCTACGCCCAGATCAAGCTGCAGTCTGGTGAATTGCGTGTTGTGCGCGGTGAGTGCATGGCGACCGTTGGTGCCGTGTCCAACCCGGATAACATGAACCAGCATATGGGTAAGGCTGGTCGTTCGCGTTGGCTGGGTCGCCGTCCGCATAACCGCGGCGTGGTGATGAACCCGGTTGACCATCCGCATGGTGGTGGTGAAGGCCGCACATCTGGTGGTCGTCATCCGGTTACGCCGTGGGGCAAGCCCACCAAAGGTTACAAAACTCGGGTCAACAAGCGGACGGACGGTCTGATTATCCGTCGCCGGAAGACCGGCAAGTAAGGGGCAATAGAAGATGGCACGTTCCGTCTGGAAAGGTCCGTTCGTCGACGGGTATCTGCTGAACAAGGCTGAAGTATCCCGCGCATCGGGTCGGAATGAAGTGATCAAGATCTGGTCGCGTCGTTCTACGATTCTTCCGCAGTTCGTTGGTCTGACGTTCGGTGTTTATAACGGTCAGAAGTTCCTGCCTGTGCAGGTGACGGAGAATATGGTTGGCCACAAGTTTGGCGAATTCTCCCCCACCCGTACATTCCACGGGCATGGTGCTGACAAGAAGTCTAAGCGGGGCTAAGAGCACAGATGAGCAAGCCGAAGCATCCGCGCACGCTCGCGGAAACAGAAGCGCAAGCTATCACGCGTAACATTCGGGTTAGCCCCCGCAAGCTAAACCTTGTGGCAGGCCTGATCCGTAATAAACCTGCATCTCAGGCAATTGCGACGCTGACATTCTCCAAGCGCCGTATCGCTCAGCAGGTTAAGAAAACGCTGGAAAGCGCGATCGCAAACGCTGAAAACAATCACCAGCTGGACGTTGATCAGCTGGTGGTGAAGACGGCCGAAGTGGGCAAGTCCATTGTCATGCGCCGTTTTCACGCACGTGGCCGCGGTCGTTCCGCACGTGTTGAAAAGTTTTTCAGTCACCTGAAGATTGTTGTAGCCGAACGGGCGGTTGTGTCCGACACGGCTTCTTCCGAGCAGAAGGCGGCCTGAGATATGGGGCATAAAGTCAATCCGATCGGGCTGCGGCTCGGCATCAACCGTACCTGGGACAGCCGCTGGTACGCAGACGCGGATTATTCGCGTCTGCTGCACGAAGACCTTAAGCTTCGTGCATTCCTGCGTCGCAAGCTTGCTGGCGCAGGCGTGTCTCGCGTGGTTATCGAACGCCCGGCCAAAAAGCCGCGCGTTACGATCTATGCGGCACGTCCTGGCGTTGTCATTGGCAAGAAGGGGCAGGATATCGACGCTCTGCGCAAGGAACTGACCCGTATGGCCGGTACCGAAGTTGCGCTGAACATCGTTGAAATCCGCAAGCCGGAAATCGATGCGACCCTGGTGGCCGAAAACATTGCCCAGCAGCTTGAACGCCGCGTGGCCTTCCGTCGCGCCATGAAGCGTGCCGTGCAGTCCGCGATGCGTCTGGGTGCGCAGGGTATCCGTATCAATTGCTCTGGCCGTTTGGGCGGTGCTGAAATCGCACGTATCGAATGGTATCGCGAAGGTCGTGTGCCCTTGCACACCCTGCGCGCCGACATCGATTATGGCACGGCAACGGCGAAGACCACCTATGGCACCTGCGGTGTGAAGGTATGGATCTTCAAGGGTGAAATTCTTGCTCATGATCCGTTGGCACAGGATCGCCGGGCGGCCGAACAGGCTCCTCAGCGCTGAGGAGAGGATAAAAAACAATGCTTTCCCCTAAGCGGACAAAATTCCGCAAAGCACATAAAGGCCGTATCCACGGCCTTGCAAAAAGCGGTACCACACTGAACTTTGGTACGTTTGGTCTCAAAGCTCTGCAGCCGGAACGTATTACGGCGCGCCAGATCGAGGCCTCCCGTCGTGCCATTACCCGCGCCATGAAACGCGCCGGTCGCGTCTGGATTCGGATCTTTCCCGATATTCCGGTCTCGACAAAGCCCGCAGAAGTGCGTATGGGCTCCGGTAAGGGATCGCCTGAATTCTGGGTGGCCCGTGTGAAGCCTGGTCGCATTTTGTTCGAGATCGAAGGTGTTCCGCCTGAACTGGCGCGTGAAGCGCTGGCTCTTGGGGCCGCCAAGCTGCCGATCAAGACCAAATTTGTGACCCGAATTGGAGATGCGTAAGATGGTAAAGGCAGTAAAGCCAGCTGATTTGCGCGCCAAAACATCGGACGAGCTTGAAGCCCGTCTGGTGGAGCTTAAGCGCGAACAGCTCAACTTGCGCTTCCAGCAGGCCACCGGGCAGACAGAAGCACAGAGCCGTGTTCGTGCGGTCCGTCGTGAAATTGCGCGCATCAAGACAATTGCTGCGCAGAATGCAAAGAATGTAGCAGGTGCAAAAACATCTGCTGCCAATGTCTGAGGAGAGGTAGCCGATGCCGAGGCGCGTCCTGACCGGGCGTGTGACGAGCGACAAGATGGACAAGACCGTTACGGTTCTTGTCGATCGTCGCGTCATGCATCCAATGTATAAGAAGTTCATTCGTCGCTCCAAGAAGTATGCGGCGCATGATGAAGAAAACATCTGCAAGACGGGTGATTCCGTGCGGATTGTTGAATGTGCGCCTATTTCACGGCGTAAGACGTGGACCGTGATTTCCCGCAACGGTGAAGCCGTAGGCGCGGAAGCAACTGCGTCGGCCTAACGTAAGGATTTTAGGTTATGATCCATCCCGAGACCAACCTCGATGTGGCCGACAATTCCGGTGCACGTCAGGTGCAGTGCATTAAGGTGCTGGGCGGTTCCAAGCGGAAGTCTGCCTCGGTCGGCGACGTGATCGTCGTTTCCGTCAAGGAAGCCATCCCCCGTGGGAAGGTGAAGAAGGGCGATGTTCACCAGGCCGTTATCGTGCGTACCTCTTATCCGGTTCGTCGCCCCGATGGCAGCGCCATTCGGTTCGACCGCAACGCTGCCGTGTTGATCAACAAGCAGCAGGAGCCGATCGGTACCCGTATCTTTGGCCCGGTTGTGCGTGAACTGCGTGCCAAGAAGTTCATGAAGATCATCTCTTTGGCGCCGGAGGTGCTGTAATGGCTGCCCGCATTAAAAAAGGCGATACGGTTGTCGTCATCACCGGCTCTTCCAAGGGCGTGCAGGGTGAAGTTCTGGAGGTTCGTCCTTCAGAAGATCGCGCTGTGGTGCGTGGTGTTGCAATTGCCAAGCGCCACCAGCGCGCAAAACGTATGGGTGAAGAAGGTGGGATTATTGCCCGTGAGGCAGCCGTCCACCTCTCCAACCTGAAGCTCGTTGACCCTGCTTCCAAAAAGCCGACACGCGTTGGTTTCCGGGTGCTGGAAAACGGCAAAAAAGTTCGCGTTGCCAAGGCGACTGGCGAAGTGATTGAAGGTTGAGAGGCCAGGTATGAGTGCGAATCAGGAAGGGCGTTCCCTCCCGCGCCTTCACCAGCGCTATGAGAGTGAACTTCGTGCCAAGCTGCGTGAGCAGTTTGGATATGGCAACGAAATGCAGGTGCCGCGGCTTGAAAAAATCGTCCTGAACATGGGCGTTGGCGAAGCCGCGGGTGACCAGAAGAAGCTGGATGCAGCAGTTGCGGAAATGACCCTTATTGCAGGTCAGAAGCCGGTTAAAACGGTTGCCAAAAAGGCAATCGCCGGTTTCAAGATCCGCGAAGGGCTGCCGATTGGCTGCAAGGTCACGCTGCGTCGGGCTCGGATGTACGAATTTCTCGATCGTCTTGTGACGATTGCGATGCCGCGTATCCGTGACTTCCGTGGTCTCCCTGCGACGAAAGGCTTTGACGGCCGTGGCAATTTTGCCCTGGGCCTGAAAGAGCAGATCGTTTTCCCGGAAATCGAATATGACAAGGTGGACGAAGTCCGCGGTATGGATGTCGTGTTCGTGACCAGCGCGAAAACGGATGCTGAAGCTAAAGCTTTGCTGAAGGCGTTTGATCTTCCCTTCGTGGGATGATACAGGCTGCTTTATTGTGTGATCTTGGAAAACCGTCGAAGGTTTTCGAAGGGTTCCGGAGGTAATGTTGTATGGCTAAAACATCTGCCATCCTGCGTAATGCTAAACGCAAGCGCATGGCGGCACGGGATAATGAGAAGCGTACCGCTCTCAAAAATATTGTAATGGACCGTTCTTTGCCCGTGGAAGATCGGTTCGATGCGTCTCTCAAGCTGGCAGAACTGCCGCGTAACGGTTCTCGTGTACGCGTGCGTCTGCGTTGCAAGCTGACAGGTCGTTCTCGCGGTAATTACCGCAAGTTTGAGCTGTGTCGTATCGCTTTCCGTGATCTGGCCTCTGATGGTCAGATTCCGGGAGTGGTAAAAGCTAGCTGGTAAGGGCTCGAGATGTCGCTTTCAGATCCTTTGGGTGATATGCTCACCCGTATTCGCAACGCTCAGCGTGCGCGTCACAACTCTTGTGTTGCTCCGGCATCCAACCTGCGTGTGAACGTGCTTGAAGCTCTGCAGCGCGAAGGTTACATCCGCGGTTACAAGCGCGAAGAAGTGCGTAAGGGCATTGCCCAGCTGCACATCGAGCTGAAATACGCGGAAGGTGAACCGGTTATTCGTGAAATCCAGCGTGTTTCCCGCCCTGGCCGCCGCGTCTATTCCAAAATTAAAGAACTGCCGCGTGTCTGCGCTGGTCTGGGTGTTTCCATCCTGTCTACGCCGCGTGGTGTTCTGTCCGATGTAGAGGCCCGCGCCGCCAATGTTGGTGGTGAAGTCCTTTGCCGCGTATTCTGAGGAGGGATGAATGTCACGAGTAGGCAAGTATCCCGTCGAAGTTCCGGCAGGGGTAACAGTTTCCATAGCGGACGGTGTTTTTAAGGCCAAGGGTAAGCTGGGTGAGCTTTCTCTGTCCATTTCCAGTCATGTTACGGCTGAAGTGAAGGACAATTCGGTTGTTGTGCAGCCGAATGGTACTGAATCTCAGGCCCGCATGATGTGGGGAACAACACGCGCGCTCATCGCTTGTGCGGTCAAAGGTGTTTCTGACGGGTTCTCCAAGACCCTGGAAATTACCGGGACAGGTTATCGTGCTGCAGTGCAGGGTTCTAACCTTGTTATGAACCTCGGCTTCTCTCACGATGTGATCTATCCAATTCCGGCTGGCATCAAGATTTCTACCCCGCGCCCCACCGCGATTGTGGTGGAGGGGATTGATAAGCAGCGTGTTGGCCAGGTGGCTCTGGATATCCGTAGCTATCGTAAGCCCGAACCTTACAAAGGCAAGGGTGTGCGTTATGATACGGAAACCATCCGCCGTAAGGAAGGCAAGAAGAAATAATGAGCACTCAGCAGGAATTGCGGAACCGGCGGCGTACGCGTCTCCGTTTTCAGCTTCGCCGCAAGGCTGGTGGCCGTCCTCGTCTGTCGGTTTTCCGGTCTGGTAAGAACATCTATGCTCAGGTGATTGATGACGCGCAGGGTGTTACCCTTGCTTCTGCATCAACGCTCGATAAAGAACTGCGTGAAGCCCTGAAAAACGGCGCCACGCAGGAAAGTGCCGGTGCGGTTGGCAAGCTGGTTGCCCAGCGTGCTGTTGCGGCAGGTGTTTCTCAGGTCGTGTTCGACCGGGGATCTTATCTTTATCACGGGCGCGTCAAGGCCCTGGCGGAGGCGGCCCGTGAGGGCGGTCTCTCCTTCTGAGGAAAGGATCACGCAATGGCTCGTGAACCAAGAGAAGGCGGTCGAGGCGGCCGTGAGCGTGAACGCGAAGGCGATGAACTGGTTGATAAGCTGGTAACCATCAATCGCGTTGCAAAAGTTGTTAAGGGTGGTCGGCGCTTTGCGTTTGCTGCTCTGGTTGTGGTTGGTGACCAGAAAGGTCGCGTGGGCTATGGCGCTGGTAAAGCACGTGAAGTCCCCGAAGCTATCCGCAAGGCAACCGAACGCGCAAAACGTGGGATGATTCGCGTTCCCATGAAGGAAGGGCGTACGCTGCATCATGACGTTGCTGGCCACTTTGGTGCTGGTAAAGTTGTGCTGCGCTCGGCGGAAGCCGGGACCGGGATCATCGCTGGTGGCCCGATGCGTGCGGTTTTTGAAAGCCTTGGCATTAACGACGTTGTTGCCAAGTCCCTGGGAACCCGCAACCCGCATAACATGGTCAAGGCAACATTCGATGCCCTGACGCGTTGTGCCAGCCCTCGGGCCGTGGCTAATCGCCGTGGCAAAAAAGTGGCGGAAATCTTTGGCAAGCGCGACCAGGCTGCTGGTGCGGAGGCTGCAGATGTCTGATAAAAAAACTTTCAAGGTGATCCAGATTGCGTCCGGTAACGGACGTAAGCCGGGTCAGCAGGGAACCCTGATCGGGCTCGGTCTGAACAAGATCGGGCGTGAAAAGGTTCTGGAAGATACCCCTTCCACGCGCGGTATGGTCCGCAAGGTGGCCCACCTGGTGAAGGTGGAGGACTGAAATGAGACTTAACGAGCTTCGTGATAACGAAGGCGCCCGTTACCGCAAGAAGCGGCTTGGGCGCGGTATTGGTTCCGGTAAAGGCAAGACGTCCGGTAAGGGTGTTAAAGGCCAGAAGGCGCGTGAGGGTGTGTCCCTTAACGGGTTTGAAGGTGGTCAGCTCCCGATCTATCGTCGTATGCCGAAGCGGGGCTTTAAAAACATCTTCCGCAAGGTCTATGCACCAGTTAACCTTGGTGCCGTAGAGCAGGCGTTGGCTGATGGTAAGCTGGAAAACGGTGTGACCATTACCGAAGACGCGCTGAAGAAAGCCGGTCTGGTTGGGACAGGCAAGTATGCAGGCGTTCGCATCCTGGGTGAAGGCGAACTGACAAAAGGCGTTTCTTTTGAAGTGTCTGGCGTTTCTGCTTCCGCCAAGGCTGCCATTGAAAAAGTTGGTGGTAGCGTAAAGCTGCTGGTGGCGACGCCAGCGGAAGCTAGCGCCTCCTGATTGTCGCGTGGGAGAGAGAGCAGTGGGGGACCCTGTTCTCTCTTCTTTGCCGGGATCAGAACAGCTGTCTGATATTTTTCAGGCAATCATGCCAGCGTCTCCACTTTATGTGGCGGCGCTGTTTGTGTGAAAGGACGGATGCATGGCTTCCGCGGCCGAACAACTGGCTGCCAATTTTAACGTAGGCTCCTTTGCCAAGGCGACGGAACTCAAGAAGCGGATCTGGTTTACGCTGGGCGCGCTGATTGTGTACCGTTTGGGAACGTATATTCCCGTGCCCGGTGTGGATGCTACGGTTATGGGGCAGCTTCTGGCGCAGCATCAGGGCGGCATTCTTGGCATGTTCAACATGTTCTCGGGGGGCGCTCTTGGGCGTATGACCGTGTTCGCGTTGAACATCATGCCCTATATCTCTGCGTCCATTATTGTGCAGTTGATGTCTACGGCGGTGCCTTCTCTTGAAGCTCTCAAGAAGGAAGGTGAGCAGGGGCGCAAAAAGCTTAACCAGTACACACGCTATCTGACCGTGCTGATCGCCGTTTTTCAGGCTTATGGTATCGCCATCGGGCTGGAAAATGTTCAGAGTGGCGCGGCTGTTGTGAACCCTGGTCCGCTTTTTCTGGTCACCTGTGTTACGGCACTGGTGGGCGGGACCATGTTCCTGATGTGGCTTGGCGAGCAGATTACCTCACGCGGTGTTGGCAATGGTATTTCACTCATCATCTTTGCCGGTATTGTCGCAAACCTGCCGCATGCCCTGGTGAGCCTTTTCCAGCTTGGTTACACGGGCGCGCTGTCTTCGTTTTTTGTGCTGCTCTTCCTTATGCTGGCTGGTCTGACGATCATGTTTATCGTGTTCATGGAGCAGGCGCAGCGGCGGGTTGTCATTCAGTATCCCAAACGCCAGATGGGGCAGCGGATGTTTGGTGGAGACACCACGCATATGCCGCTCAAGGTGAATACGGCGGGTGTTATTCCACCTATCTTCGCCTCGTCTGTTCTGTTGATTCCCGTAACCCTTGCAGGCTTCATGAATGGCAAGTCCTTGCCGGGGTGGCTGTCATTCCTGGGTGAAGAACTGGGGCAGGGGCAGCCTCTGTATCTGCTCTTTTACGCCCTGATGATTATCTTCTTCTCGTATTTTTATGCGGCGGTGACCTTCAATCCGGCGGAGACGGCTGACAACCTGCGTAAGCAGGGTGGGTTTATCCCTGGTGTGCGGCCGGGGGCTTCCACGGCGTCGTATTTTGACAAGATCCTGACGCGCCTGACGACCATTGGGGCGGCCTATATGGTTGCGGTCTGCCTGTTGCCACAGATTTTGATCAGCCGCTACAATGTGCCGTTCTACTTTGGCGGGACCAGCCTGATTATTATCGTGTCGGTGACAATTGATACGGTAACGCAGGTTCAGTCGCATCTGGTGGCGCATCAGTATCAGGGGCTTATGCGCAAGTCCCGAGGCGGCAGGAAACAGAGGATCATCAGACGATGAACATTATTTTTCTGGGCCCGCCAGGGGCTGGAAAAGGGACCCAGTCCAAGCTTTTGGAAGAGCGTCACGGTCTGGTGCAGATTTCCACCGGGGACATGCTGCGTGCGGAAGTCGCGCGTGGCTCCGATATTGGCAATCAGGCAAAGGCGCTGATGGTCGCGGGCAAGCTCGTGCCGGATGCGTTGATCATTGCGATGCTCAAGGACCGGATCGCCCAGCCGGACTGCCAGAACGGCTTTATTCTGGATGGCTTTCCACGGACCTTGGCGCAGGCCGAAGAACTGGATACCATGCTCGCGGTTGATGGGAAGAGCATTGATGTTGTGCTCTTCCTGGACGTGAATGAAGAAATTCTGGCTGATCGTATTTCAGGGCGTTTCACCTGCGCGCAGTGTGGACAGACCTACAACGAAGCCTCCAACCCGCCTGTAAAGGCGGGGGAGTGCGATACGTGTGGGAGTCATGAGTTCAAGCGTCGGGCAGACGACAAGCGTGAGACGGTTGTTGAACGCCTGAAGGAGTACCGGAATCTTACCGCGCCGATTCTACCGTTTTATGAAAAAACGGGGCGTCTGCGTAAGGTGAACGGTATGTTGACGACGGCTGAAGTGACGGCAGAAATTGAAGCAGCGCTTGAAGATAGCGGTGCGATCACGAAGAAGTGATCAGATTTCGTTGACTTGTAACGGTGGTCGGTATATTTCGCGGCCACCAAGTGAAATCCGCCCAGTCAAGACAGGGCTATGAGCCGTTCGCTGTAGAAGCGAGCGAACAGGAGTATAAGGCGTGGCACGTATTGCCGGCGTGAATGTCCCGACGAACAAGCGGGTTGTTATCGGGCTTCAGTATATTTATGGAATTGGCGCATCTAAGGCGGCAGAAATCTGCAAGTCCTTGGAGATTCCAGAAGCAAAGCGGGTTAACGAACTCAGCGACGATGAAATCATGAAGCTCCGTGAGCTGATTGATGGAACCTATCGCGTTGAAGGCGACCTGCGTCGTGAAATTGCGATGAACATTAAGCGCCTGATGGATCTTGGTTGCTACCGCGGCCTGCGTCATCGTCGTGGCCTGCCGGTTCGTGGCCAGCGGACGCACACCAATGCCCGCACCCGCAAGGGTAAGGCAGTGGCTATTGCCGGCAAGAAGAAAGCAACGCGTTAATCCAATTCGCTAAGGCGGCCAGCCTGCACACGCAGGCTGGACAGGGACTGAGGTAGAAAAGACATGGCGAAAGCCGCAACACCGCGTGTTCGTAAAAAAGAGCGTAAGAACATTATTTCGGGCGTGGCGCATGTGCTCTCCACGTTCAACAACACCATGATCACCATTTCTGATGCTCAGGGGAATGCAATCTCCTGGTCTTCAGCTGGTGCGCAGGGCTTTAAGGGCTCGCGGAAGTCCACGCCTTATGCGGCGCAGGTTGCGGCCGAAGACGCAGGTCGCAAGGCCCGCGAACACGGCATGGAAACGCTGGAAATTGAAGTTTCCGGTCCTGGGTCGGGGCGTGAAAGCGCGCTGCGTGCCCTGCAGGCTGTTGGTTTCACGATCACCTCTATTCGTGATATGACACCAGTCCCGCACAATGGCTGCCGCCCGCGCAAGCGTCGCCGCGTCTGAGCTTACGAGCGGAATGGCGGCCTGATCTCAAGTCGCTGTTCCATTTGTTGTGTCCACTTCAGAGAAATCGCTGCGCAAGCAGTGGTTTTTCGTATTGAAAGGCCGGTCCATTGGTCCTTCAGAAAAACTGGCAATCTCTGATCAAGCCCGAAAAGCTTGAAGTTGAATCCGGAGTGGAGCCCGCTCGTATCGCAACCGTAGTGGCTGAGCCGCTGGAACGCGGTTTTGGTATGACGCTTGGTAACGCGCTGCGTCGGGTTCTGCTGTCCTCACTTCAAGGTGCGGCGGTCACGGCGGTTCAGATTGACGGCGTTCTGCACGAGTTTTCGTCTGTTGCTGGTGTGCGCGAAGATGTGACTGACATCGTCCTGAACATCAAGCAGCTGGCGTTACGCATGCACGGTGAAGGGCCGAAGCGTATGGTGCTGACGGCCACTGGCCCCGGCGAAGTGCGCGCAAGCCAGATCCAGACCGGCCATGATATTGAAATCATGAACCCAGACCTGGTCATCTGCACGCTTGATGACGGCGTCAAGCTGGGCATGGAATTCATTGTCAACACCGGCAAAGGCTATGTTCCTGCGGCAGCAAACCGCCCGGAAGATGCGCCGATCGGCCTGATCCCGGTTGATGCAATTTATTCGCCCGTCAAGCGCGTGTCCTACAAGGTGGAGCCGACCCGTGTTGGTCAGGTCACCGACTATGACAAGCTGCTGCTGACGGTTGAAACAAATGGTGCGGTAACGCCAGAAGATGCGGTGGCTCTTGCCGCACGTATTCTGCAGGACCAGTTGCAGCTCTTCATCAACTTTGATGAGCCGCGTCCTGTGCAGGCTGAAGAGCCTGAGGATGACCTGCCGTTCAACCGTAACCTGCTGCGTAAGGTGGATGAGCTTGAACTGTCTGTTCGGAGTGCAAACTGCCTGAAGAACGACAACATCATCTACATCGGGGATCTGGTTCAGAAAAGTGAGCAGGAAATGCTGCGCACACCGAACTTTGGCCGTAAATCCCTGAACGAAATTAAGGAAGTCCTGACCTCCATGGGGCTGTCCTTGGGTATGAACGTCCCGGCCTGGCCGCCGGAAAATATTGAAGAGTTGGCAAAGCGGCTTGATGAGCCGTTTTGATCTGACTTTTCTCGATACTAGGAACTGAACCATGCGTCACCGGATTGCCGGCAGAAAGCTCGGCGTTACCTCTTCTCATCGTGCAGCCATGTTCCGCAACATGGCTGTGGCTTTGATCAAACATGAGCAGATCACCACTACGCTTCCCAAAGCGAAGGAACTGCGTCCGTTTGTTGAAAAGCTGATCACCCTTGGCAAGCGTGGCGACCTGCACGCACGTCGGCAGGCATTTGCTGTGCTGCGTGACGATGTGATCGTGAAAAAGCTGTTTGCGGCTGTGGCGGAACGCTACAAGGCCCGCAACGGTGGCTACACGCGCGTGCTGCGTGCTGGCGTTCGCTACGGCGATGCCGCGCAGATGGCTGTGATCGAACTGATCGACCGCGATGTCAGCGCAAAAGGGCAGGACAGCGGTCCACGTCCGGAAGTGGAAGATAAGCAGGACCTTGCTGCTTAATTTTTGCTTCAAGCAGATATGGAAAAAGCTGGCCCTTTTGGAGCCAGCTTTTTTTATGCCGTTCTGGTTAAGCTGCGACATGAAAAACCACGATATGTTGGGATTATGCGTGGAATAAAAAAATTCCATGCCCGCATGTGAGTGATTGACAAATTCAGGAATATATCCACTCTTGGTTTTGATAAATTATTTAAGAGAAAGAGATATCGTCATGAAACGTGCGTTGTTAAAAATGTTAACGCTCACTGCCGTGGCATTTGGCTGGGTTGCCGCACCGGCTCAGGCGGCGGAGAGTATCCGTATCGGGTATATTCCCGTGCTGGGCTCATCCGCGCTGTTCGTGATCGATGGCGAGGGCTGGGCCAGGCAGGCGGGGCTGGACGTGCAGCTTGTGCGCTTTACCTCTGGCCCGCAGGCTATTCAGGCTCTGGTTTCCGGGCGGATTGACGGGTATGTGGCGGGTGTGCTGCCCCTGTTGCAGGCGCGTGCGCATGGTGTGGATGTCAAGGTCGTGGCGACGGCCTCTATTGAGGAATTGTCCGTTATTGCCCGTGGTGCGCTGGCGGAAGGGATCAAGCCTGATGTTGATGCCGGGCTTGCGCCAGACGCAGTTAAAGCGATTTTCGCACGGTTTAAACAGGACCAGAAGCGGCTTCCACGTCTGGCGGCGCAGCCTGCGGGGTCCGTGCCCGATACGCTGCTGCGCTACTGGTTGCAAAAGCAGCTTGGCTTTGCGCAGGTGAACACCGTGGCCTCCATTGTTGGCGTGGACATTGATGCCGCCCAGCAGGCCTTTCTGGCTGGTGCCGTGGATGGCGCTGTGCTGAGGGAACCTGCTCTGACGGTTGTTAAAACCCGCCTGCCGGATGCGCGTATTCTGGCGTCGGGCCATAACATGATGCCTGACCAGCCGGGTTCCGTGCTGGCTATTGTCAAACCGGACGCGCCCGAGCACAAGGCATGGGCCGCCACGCTGACAACTCTGTTCGTGCGTGCAACAACGCTTCTGGCCCAGCATCCTGATGATGCCGTACCGTTTGTGCAAAAAGCGCTGGGTGGTGGTATGCTCAATGACGATGTGATGAAAACAGCGTTGGAACATTCGGCGTCCCGCTTTGTCAGTGACCCGGCGCGTATTGTGGAAAGTGTCAAGCAGTTGCAGGAGTTTGAAGTGTCCGAAGGTTTGCTGCGCAAGGCTGAACCTGTTGAAGACCTGTTTGATACGGGCCTGTGGCAACAGGCCAGGCCGTGAGTCAAAAGCTGTCCGGTTCTGTCCGCCTGGGACTTGGGCTTTCAGGGCTTGTTCTGTTCTTTGGTTTGTGGGAGGTGGCAGTCCGCTCCGGGCTGCTGCCGTCAGGCATGGTGCCAGCACCGTCCTCTCTTGGTCCGGCATGGCTGGATGAGGTGCGTGGCGGGTTCTGGCAGCAGGCTATTCTGGATAGCCTGAATCATTACCTGCTGGGCCTGCTCATTGGCTCCGTGCTGGGGGCGGGGCTTGGCATATTGTGTGGTATGCTGGGCCTGCTTGACAGCCTGCTGGAAGGGATTGTCCGCCTGTTGCGGCCCGTGCCGGGGCTGGCATGGGTGCCTTTTGCCATTCTGTGGTTTGGCTTGAGCACGGCGGGGGCAACCTTCGTTATTGCCATATCGGTTTTCTGGATCAATTTTTACGCAGCCCATAGCGCTGTGCGCGGCGTGGACCCCGAACTGTATGAACTGGCCTCGGCCTTCGGGCATGGCAGTTTCTGTCTCTTATACACATCTGACGCTGCCGACGATACTCCTTGTGTAGA
>NZ_CALLXM010000275.1 GCF_937875265.1 uncultured Acetobacter sp.
GCTGGCCGGTGGGCTGGCTGCCGGTCTCACCGTCCACTTCATCCGTGCCGCCGCTATGCGTCCAGCCTAGAAAAGCGTCAGATGCTGTCTGCATAATTCGCTGGCCTGTCACCACACGTTCACCCTGATTACAGAACGGGGAGGGGGTGAGGTATGGGGCTAGAACGGAGGTCTGTGCTTCCTTGATCTGGAGCAGCAGAACCTCATTATCCGGCGTGGCAAACAGGCCAATGGCGCAGAACGTGCCAACACTGCCCACGCCCACAACCTTGAAGATCACATCCTGCAATGTATAGCGGGAGAGCAGAAGAACGCGCTCTGGCGGCTGCGTTGCCACATAGCGGGCAAAGGCTGCGCGAATGGTGTCATCCTGTTCCGGCAGGCGCATAACCAGCGGGGGCTTTTCTGTCAGGCGCGGGGTGCCGCAGTCTTCCGCTACAAGGCCAAAGTGGCCACGCGCACTTTCCAGCCGGGCTTCCAGCAGGCTCTGCACTTTTTTGCGGGCCTGTTTGTCTTTAAAGCCAGCAATGGCGGCGGAAAGATCAACACGTTCGGCCCAGATTTCCAGAGGGTTCATGGGGGCCAGACGTGCCATTTCCTGCGCGTAGGACTGCGCCATGCTGCGCGCCAGAGCGCGGGAGGCACTTTCAGACAGCCCGCCTTCACGCCCCGCCAGCACCAGAGACGTGCCTAAACGTTTGACGTCCCATTCAAACGGGGCGGAGAGCGTTTCATCAAAATCATTGATGTCAAAAACTGGAATACCTTCTGGCGAGGCATAGCTGCCAAAATTGGCCAGATGGCAATCACCACAGCTCTGCACTTTGGGGCCAGCGGCCAGAGTTCCAGCCAGATCCGCCGCCATAATGGCAGCCGCCCCACGCAGGAAGGCAAAGGGAGAAACCGCCATACGCGCATAGCGCACAGGCAACAGCGCACTAATGCGATGCGCGCCTTGCGCCACAAGGATGGAAACCGGGTCCATCCTGTTTTTTGGGGCGTGCCATTCTGCCTGTTTGGTGCGGGGCGCGCTTTTGCGAAGCTTCACGCCCTCAGCATGGCGAAGGGCGCGGGGGCGGAGGCTGGCAGTCTGGGCCGGAGGTGCTGATGTCATAAGACATTTTTAGGCACAGCCCGAAGGCTGTGCCAACACACCAACGACAAAGCGGGTCAGCCATGCGCCACTCTCATTTCTGAAGTGGCGTTTAGAAGGGTGTCTGCGCTTAGCCGGAAATTTTCAGATTGACGTAGAAGTTACGCCCCTGTTCCGGGTAGCCCCCCACCATCTGGTAGTTCTGGTCCAGCAGGTTGGACGCATTCGCGCCAATCTGCACGTTGGGGGTAATCTGGTAATCCACGCGGGCGGAGATGTTCACATTATGCCCGGTGCGGAAATAGGTTGTGCCGATGGAATTCATAGTCCAGCGGTTGGAAGAAATCGCTACGTTCGGCACAAAGCGCAGGTTTTTAATGGGGGACCATTCCACATAGGCAAATGCTTTATGAGACGGCACATCGGTAGGCCGGTAACTCGGGGAGGACCCCGGCGCGCTGACATCCTGATGCGTATAGGTATAGTTGCCGCCAAGCAGAAGGTTTTTACGTACCGGAATAGCCAGTGAAATTTCTGCCCCGGCATAATTCCCGCTGTTGATGTTCCGGCTCTGGGAGACGGTGGTGCCGTTATACTGCACCGGGAAGGACGCAATAAGGTCCGTCAGGTGCGAATAAAACAGCGCCCCTGCCACCTCAACTTTTCCAAAGGTGTGAGAGCCGCCCAGCTCATAGTTCTGTGCCCGTTCCGGGCGCAGGCCGGGGTTGGACACAGCGCCACCAAAGCGGGTGCTGAAGCGCTCAAACAGGGTAGGAAAGCGCACGCGGTCTGACACGCTGATATGCAGTTCAGAAATTGTATCAGGCCGCCAGCTCAGGCGGGCCTGTCCGTTGGGGGCACCCCGGTTACGGGTAGGGTAATTGATAATCCCGCCGGAATAGCCCTGTGCACGGTCCAGCACGCGCCAGTCATAACTGACACCGGTTGTCAGATCGAGGTTAGGCAGGAACCGAAATACGTTTTCAGCAGCAATGCTGTAGCTTTCCTCAACTGAGCTTACAGTGGGCTGATAGCCGCCACTGGGGAACACCTGCTCGTTTTCAGAATGCTCGTCACGACGCCCGTAAAACGCAATGCCGAGTGTATCCTGTTTGGAGACTTCGGCATCCAGACGCACGTTCCCGCCCCAGGCTGTGTCATTATAATAGCTGTTGAACGCCTTGGGTTTGGTCTGGGTATTCAGGTTGGCATTATCAAAACTTCTGAGAAGATTATAAAAGGTATTGCGATACAGGCGTGAACGCAGGGTCAGCCGATCCCCCAGTTTGGTGCGTGATGTCAGGGAGAGGCTGTCCAGATCCCACGCGGGCCATGTCCAGTCCTTCTGCGCGCTGACAGAATCCGTCACGCTGAACGGGGCACGTTTTTCACCGCTCTGGCGGGTGTAGTTAATGGTATATTCGTCCGTGGCGTTGGGGGTGTAGCCAACTTTAAAGTTCACGCGCCAGTCTTGAGAATCTGTCAGCAGGCGCTTGCCTTTGCCCTGTGAGGGCGTGGGGTCATAATTGGAGGAGAGGTCCGTATGGTCCATGTTGTTAATGGCAAAGTTGGCCTGTGCGTACCATTTTTCATGTTTGGTGCCGATCAGCCCGAACACGTTATAGCCTGAATACCCACCATCATGCCCCAGCATGCTGCCGCCACGCAGCTCACCTTCCAGCTCTTTATGGGGTTTTCTGGTCACAAGATTGACCATGCCGCCCATCGCATCCGGGCCATCCAGCACGGAGGCATAGCCTTTAGCGACCTGAATTTCCGCAATATCAGGCGTCAGAAAACGCCCGTAATCCAGCCGGTTATCGGCAGGCAGATAAATGCGGATACCATCCACCATCAGCGGGACCTGAAAGCGGTTGAACCCGCGCACCATAATAGTGCGCTCATTGCGCGTGCCGCCGGTGCTGGCGGAGTTCACGCCGGGGATAAGGTTTGCGGCTTCATCCAGCGTATTTTTGTTCAGCGTATAAATGGCATCGGCGGACACGGTGGAATTGCCCACCAGCGCATTCCGGTGCGGTGTGCCGAACACCGTAATTTCACCGGGGCCGTAAATGTCAGAGTTCGAGCGGTCTGCCACCACACTGTTATAATTGGGGCCACCGGTGGTCAGGGCATCATAAGCGCTGTCATTGCGTGACTGCGCTGCAACAGGACGGGCAGGGGCCACGGGTTTGGCAGTCTTCTTTTTAATCTGATGCAAATCCGGCGTGGCTGTCAGGCTGGAAGATGCAGCAAAGGCCGAGCCTGCAACCGTGGAAAGGAGGCTGGCCAGTGTCACGGCGGAAAGGGTGCGCGTGGTCGCTGGAAGGAAGGCTTTCATTTAGGATAAGGGTCCTTTATCAATATTCATTGATATACAATATTTACCGGTATATAGATGGAGCGTGAGGCTTATGGCAATTAGGAAACAGTCTGCGTTAAGGTGTGTGACAATTTTGTCGCTAGGGCTGGTTGTGGGGTTGAATGCGCCGGGCCAGTTTGCTCAGGCCGCACAGGATGAGCACGCAGACCACGGTGCACACGGCATGCAGAATTGCCCCAAAGAGGCCGCCCCGCTGCCCGACGCCCTGAAGGGCTGGGCCGAGCCTGCCGCTGTGACAGCCGCAGCAACCCCCGAAGGTCTGGATGCTGTGGCGCTGACCACCGGCAAGGCCGTTGCGGCCAAGCTTCGCTCCACGGCA
Source organism: uncultured Acetobacter sp. (assembly GCF_937875265.1). GTDB lineage: Bacteria > Pseudomonadota > Alphaproteobacteria > Acetobacterales > Acetobacteraceae > Acetobacter. The sequence continues at coordinate 3,796 of NZ_CALLXM010000275.1, forward strand.
GAGATGCACTATGCCGTGCGGCCCGAGCAGCCGGGCGGCCAGGTGAGTTCTGGCGGCATGTTTGCGTTTGATGTGCCTGCATCCGGCACGTATCGCGTCATGCTGGGCAGCCGGGCGTGGCTGGATGTGGTGCAGAATGACAAGACCATTCTCTCCTCCGGCCATAACCGTGGGCCTGCCTGTAGCGGCATTGGCAAAATGGTGGATTTCCCGTTATCCGCCGGGCGCGCCGTTATTGAAGTCAGCGGGAGTGGCAAGCCGGACATGCAGCTGATGGTCATCCAGCCCCCATGAGGCCAGTCGCGTCTGTGCTGCGTCTGCTGGCGGGTGTGTGTCTGCTCTTCGCCGGGTGGGGCACGTTTTGTCAGGCCGCACCGGCGCAGACGCCCTCTGCTATGGGGGCGGAAGCCAGCGCTTCAGAACAGGCTGCCCGCATCCAGCTTGGGCGACGGCTGTTTTATGATGCTGATCTGTCGGGCGATGGCAGCATGGCCTGTGCCTCCTGCCACGAACAGCGGCATGCGTTTGCTGATGGCATGCCAACGCATGCGGGCATTACGGATGAAGCCGGTGTGCGCAACGTGCCCTCGCTGGGGAATGTCGGGGCGTTTAAAACCCTGACATGGCTGGACCAGCACATCACCACACTGGAACAGCAGGTTTCCACACCCGTTTTCGAGCATGGGCCGGTGGAAATGGGCATGCCGGACTGGCCAACGCTCCTGCACCGGGTGTCTGGGGATGCCTGTTATCAGAAGCTGTTTGCGCAGGCGTTCAAAGCTGAAAACGGACGCATTGATTCCCGCACTGTGCCGGAGGCGCTGGCCGCGTTTGAACGCACGCTCATCTCGCGGGAGAGTCTGTGGGACAAAGCGCAGCAGAAAAAGGCCGATCTGCCAGAGGGCGCGCAACGCGGGGCAGCATTGTTCTTCGGGTCAGCCCGCTGCGCATCCTGCCATACGGGCGATGTGTTTTCTGATCAGTCTTTTTACGTCATCACCCCAAACCACCCGGCGCGGGTCAGAACGCCGTCCCTGCGCAATGTGGGGGTCACAGCGCCGTATCTGCATGATGGCTCGGCCCCCACGCTTAATGCAGCCATTCAGGCGCATACGCACAGTCCGGCTTTTTCCCCTATGGATGAAAAAGCGCTTGAGGCGTTCCTTCAAACGCTGACAGACCAGAGCTTCCTGCATAACCCCGCTCTGGCGCTCCCCCCGGAAAGCTGCCCGGTTTAAGGGGATACTTCTAACGCTAACCTGTCAGGCCAGCTTAACCGGGCTGTTTTAGAAGGGGAACGGGTCTCACATCGCGTTTTCTGATCGGCGGACTGAAACTTTCCAGGGGGTCGGACGTTATACATAAAGCCCGCTTATCATGTCATGAGGACAATCGCTTTGTCGTGTGTGACGTGTTGGTGCAATAGCCGGTGCAGTATGCGGCAGCATTGCGGGCACACGCACATCGCTAATGTTTCGCATAAAATCGCGTTCGTGTCGTCGTGACTCAGTCCTGAAGGCGCGTACGTTCTGAGAATGGAGTACGGGCCTCGTGGGTGCACTGGATCCCTTATTTCTGGCACGATTGCAATTTGCATTCACTGTCGGATTTCACATTGTTTTTCCCGCCTTTTCAATCGGGTTAGCCGCATTTCTGGCTGTATTGGAAGGGTTGTGGCTTAAAACCGGGCGGCAGGTTTATCTGGACCTGTTCCGTTACTGGTTGCGGGCTTTTTCTATTGTTTTTGGCATGGGCGTGGTCTCCGGGCTGGTCATGTCTTACGAATTTGGCACCAACTGGGCACAGTTTTCGCAAAAAGCCGGGCCTATTCTTGGGCCACTGCTTGGTTATGAAGTGATGACCGCCTTTTTTCTGGAGGCGGGCTTTCTGGGCATCATGCTATTCGGCATGAACAAGGTTGGCCGGAAACTGCACTTTTTTGCCACCTGCGTGGTGTCACTGGGCACGCTGATTTCCATGAGCTGGATCCTCTCTTCCAACTCCTGGATGCAAACACCGCAGGGTTACGCCATTGAGCCCGGAACAGGTCGCTTTATCCCGGCAGACTGGTGGGCCATTGTTTTCAACCCCTCCTTTCCGTTCCGGCTTGTGCATATGGCGCTGGCTGCGTTCCTGTGTGTGGCCTTTGTGGTCGGCGGCGTGGGGGCATGGCATCTGCTGCGGGCCAGACGGGCAGGGCGCGCACCAACGGAAGCCGTGAAGGTCATGTTCTCCATGGCCATGTGGATGGCGGCGATTGTCGCTCCGATGCAAATTCTGGCCGGTGATACGCAGGGCCTGAACACCCTGAAATATCAGCCTGCAAAAATTGCCGCGATTGAGGGGGACTGGGAAAGCCGAAGCCGCGCACCGGAACTGCTGTTTGGCATTCCGGACATGGAGCAGGAAACCACACATTATAAGGTGGAAATCCCGCTGATGGGCTCGCTTATCCTTACTCATAGTCTGGATGGCAAGGTGCCGGGCCTGAAGGATTACCCTAAAGACCAGCGCGCACCGTCCCCCGTGGTGTTCTTCAGTTTCCGCATTATGATTGCATTGGGCATGCTGATGGCGGTTCTGGGGTTCTATTCGCTCTGGCTGCGCTGGAAAAAGCGCTTGTGGACGGATGTTCTGTTGCAGCGCTTTGCTCTGATCATGACGCCCGCCGGGTTTATCGCCATGCTGTGTGGCTGGGTCACAACAGAGGTCGGGCGGCAGCCGTTCACGGTTTATGGTCTGCTGCGTACGGCTGATAGTGCCTCACCAGTGGCAGCGGGCAGCATTGCCACCACGCTGGTTATTTTTGTCATTGTCTACGTCATCGTTTTTGCATCGGGCATCAGCATTCTTCTGCGTGGCTTTGCGCAGGAACCCCATGTGGGTGAAGTCGGGCCGGATGCACACGCACCACAGCGTGCGGCCTCCATGCAGGCCGCTGTGTCCAGCACGGCTGCCGCAGGTAATACAGGGAAGGAAAACTGATCATGGACATGACTGGTGCAGCCTACTGGCTCCCCATTGTCTGGTCTGTTCTCGCAGCACTGGCGATCTTTATTTACGTGGTGCTGGATGGGTTTGATCTGGGCCTTGGTATCCTGTTTCTCGCGGAGCGGGATAAAACTTATCGTAACGTCATGGTGCAGACGATTGCCCCCGTCTGGGATGGCAATGAAACGTGGATGATTTTCGGTGGGGCAGCGCTGTATGGCGTATTCCCCAACGCGTACGCCACAATCCTGCCGGCCCTGTATCTGCCTGTCCTGATCATGCTTTTTGCATTGATTATGCGTGGTGTGGCGTTTGAATTCCGCTCTCGTATGCATACGGAGCAGATGCGGGATTTATGGGATGTCGGGTTCTGTGGCGGGTCGCTGGTCGCGTCTGTCATGCAGGGCATTATTCTCGGCACGCTGGTGTCTGGCATTCATGTTGAAAACAATGCCTTTGTTGGCAGCGGGTTTGACTGGCTGGCACCGTTCCCTCTGTTCTGCGGTCTGGCTGTGGCCTGCGGGTATACGCTGCTGGGTGCCACGTGGCTGGTCTGGCGGACGGAGAGCACCTTGCAGGATACCATGCGTAAATGGTCCGGCATTCTCTCCGTTGTCATGCTGGTGATGATAGCCGGTGTTTCCCTGTGGACCCCGGCTCTGCATGAAGCTTACATGCAGAACTGGACGGAATGGCCCCGTATTCTGTTTGTGGCTCCTGTGCCGGTTGCAGTCCTCGGGCTGGCAGCTCTCATGTTCATGGCCCTGCGTGGCAAGGTGTCCCGCCGTATTCCGTTCTTCTGTGCGCTGGGCTGGTTTTTCCTGTCCTTCTCCGGGCTGGGAATTTCCATCTGGCCCTATATCGTGCCGCCGGGCATGACCATCTGGCAGGCCTCAGCACCGCCATCCAGTCAGGGCTTTCTGCTGGTTGGGGCACTGGTGCTGATCCCGCTGATCCTTACGTACACAGCCTTCGCCTACCATGTGTTCCGTGGGCCGGTGAACGAGCATAGTGAGAGCTACCATTGAGGGAGACCGTCATGCAGCAGGCAGCAGAACGCCCCCTGTGGCTTAAGCTCCTCTGGTTTGTGGGGCTTTGGGTTGGCGGTGTGGCCGGGCTGGGTGTTGTGGCCGGTGTGCTGCGGTTGCTGATCCACCCCTGATCCGGGTCTGACTTTCTACTTTTCAACAGAGCGCGTTCGCTTTTACCGGCGGACGCGCTTTGTGTGTTTGTGGGGTCTTGTCGTTGTATGAAAACTGCCATTAGTATTGTTTTCGATACAAATTTTTTCACGAGAAACAGGACAAAGCAGAATGCGCGAGACACAGACAGCAGGCCACCGGATAAAGCCCGTTCATGCCTGGCAGCGCAGCTTGCGGAGCGGCCTTCTGGCCTGTGCCGTCTCTGCCTCAGCTCTTGCTCCGGTGGCGTATGCTGCTGATGTGTCTCCGTCCGTTTACGCGCCCATCAGCCCGCAGCGGATGTCTGACGCCATGAAGGTGCTGGGGTCCGATGCGTTTGAAGGCCGCGCCCCCGGATCGCCGGGTGAGGCGCGTACTGTTGCGTGGCTGATTAAGCAGTATAAAAAAATTGGTCTGGAGCCGGGTGGTGAGAATGGTGGCTGGACGCAGCGCGTGCCGCTTCAGCACACCCGCGTAGGCAAGCCAGACCTCTTGCAGGTGGCCTTTGCCCAAAATACCCTGAAGCTGGAGCAGGTGAAGGACGTTTATTTCACCACCGCGCGTGGTGTAGACCGCCTGACCATTCAAAACGCTCCGCTGGTGTTTGTGGGGTATGGCGTGCATGCGCCTGAGCGCGGCTGGGATGATTTCAAAGATGTTGACCTGAAAGGCAAGATTGCCGTTTTCCTGATCAACGACCCAGACTTTGACGCCAAACCGGATGAAGCCGTCGCTGGAAAATTCGGTGGCCGGACCATGACCTATTATGGCCGCTGGACTTATAAATATGAGGAAGCCGCCCGGCGTGGCGCAATCGGTGCCCTGATCGTGCATGACACAGCGGGTGCGGCGTATGGCTGGTCTACCGTAATTGCACCGGGTGGAGAATCTTTTGATATTGCCCAGAGCGGTGAGAACCAGCCTGTGCTGGTGCAGGGCTGGATTTCCACACCTGCCGCCACGCAGGTTTTTGCACAGGCCGGGCTGGATCTGCCAGCGCTGCGCGTGCAGGCGCGTCAGGCATCTTTCAAGCCGGTGACGTTGCCCAAGGCGCTTTTCTCCCTTGATGCGCCGGTTGAGGTTTCGCATCTGGAAAGCCAGAACGTGCTGGGCAAACTGACAGGTAGCAAAAAGCCTGATGAAACCGTGATGTTCGGTGCGCACTGGGATGCGTTCGGCATGAGCAAAGACTCGCAGGGGCATGAGGTTATTCGCCACGGCGCTATTGATGATGGCTCCGGTATAGCCGGGGTTCTGGAAATTGCCCGTGCGTTCAAGGCCGGGCCGAAGCCAGAGCGGACCGTGATGTTCGCCTCATGGACAGCCGAAGAGCGCGGCCTTCTGGGGTCCGCATGGTATGCCGCACACCCTATGGCCCCCCTTGAAAAAACGGCTGCCAATTTCACGATGGATGTGTTGCAGATGGCCGGTCCCTCCCGCAACGTTTTCATGGTTGGGGCAGGGCAGGATACCGTGCAGGATGACGTGGCCGCTGCTGCCCAAAAACAGGGCCGGGTGATGCTGCCTGAAGCCATGCCTGAGCGCGGCGCGTTCTACCGTGCAGACCATCTGCCGTTTGCCCGTGCCGGTGTGCCGGTGGTGGCGCTGATGGATATGGCAGGCTACCCCGATCTGCTGAACGGCGGCGTGCCTGCCGGGCGCAAATGGTTGCAGGATTACATGGTGTGTTACCATCAGGCCTGTGATGCATGGAGCCCGAACTGGGATGTGCGCGGCGCAGCAGAAGACGTTGCTCTTCTGTACACCGTTGGTCGCAGTCTGGCATTTTCACACAACTGGCCAGAATGGAAACCCGGCTCAGAATTTGCTGCTGTTCGGGCTGGCAGCGCCGCTGTGCGCGGCAGCGAGTGATCTGAGTTTTCAAAGTGCGAGGGGAGGCTACCTGCTTTTCAGGCAGCCTCCCGACAGACGCTCAGGTAGGTGTTTCGGCTGTGTGCTGTGTGCCGGATTTGTCGGTAATATACATCAGGGCAACAGGCCCCTGCGTGTCCTGCCGGTGCCATGAACCGCCGGGTACAAAAAGAACATCCCCCTTTTTTCCAACAAGGGTGATCTCTTCCTCATCCTTTTTCAGGACAACTGTTGTTTGCCCTTCCACCACCAGAAGAAACTCGTCATGCGGGTGTTCTTCCCAGGGGGTGGACCCTTCAAAACGCACCATCCCGATATTGTGCTGGCCGAACGCAAAAAGCGTTGTCATGCTTTTTTCAGCAAAGTCATCCGTTTTCTGATTGAGGTGCAGAACGGAGAGTGTGGAGGCAACCTGTTCAAGATTATAATGGAACATGAAGAACACTTTCTGTGAAAGAGGGACGCTGTGCGGTCTTCACGCCGTGTCACAGCATTGCGGGGCAAGGCGACGTGCCGCGATAACCAGCGGGATGAGCAGCACAAAACCACAGAGCCATACGGCCAGAAATGCGTGGGAATAGCCTGCATGGGCGGCCAGAGGCATAATGACTGAGGCCGCCAGAATATTGGCAACGCTCTCACCACATTGTAAAAAACTGTAGTCCATGCCGGGTCGTTCTGCGGAAGACCAGTTCATCAGCATGGCCCAGAGGGCGACATAAAACCCACCATCAAAAAAGCTTTCCGCTCCCATCCCGAGATACAGGGCGGAAGCCGAAAGAAGGTGGACGTTTTGCAGAACCCAGAAAATGCCGAGACAAAGTGTGGAGGGGAGCGCCAGCAGGATAACGGCTTTATTGCTCCCGGTTTTCCTGACCGTGAGTGTGCCCAGCAAAGCGCCCCCAACGGCACCACACAGCAGATTGGACATTTGCAGCGTGCCGATGGTTTCAACCGGAATATGCTGGTCAATCAGGAACGGTTGAAGCAACACAGCAAGGGCTGAACCTGCAAATTTGAAAACCAGAGAACAGGACAGTGCCCAGCCAAAGCCCTTTTGCCGGAAGAAGTCCTTCATGCGGGACGGGTGGTAAATCTGGCTGGTCGCAGGTTCCACAAACTGCCGGAGGGGCCATAGGATCAGGCAGAGCACAAACAGCGTGCCTGCCATGGCGCACATCATGCCGTGCCAGCTCGCATGGGCATAAACCAGCAGGCTTCCCCCACCACCGGCCAGCATTCCCAGCAGAAAGGCCACAACCTGAATGCCATTGGCTATTCCGGCATTCCGCCCACGCAAGTGGGAGACTGCGGCGGCGTTGGTCAGAATATCCTGTGTGGCAAAAACAGTATTGAGAAGAATAATCCCGCCAAGTGAGAGCGGGAAGCTCTGCTCCGGCGGGAAAAAGGCCATGGCGAGGCACAGGCCTATGGCGAGTATCTGCGTTTGCAGAATAAGCGCGCCATAGCCTCTGCGCTTCCCTGCATTATCAACCAGACCAGACCACAGGAACTTCAGCGCCCACGGCAGGAAGGTCAGGCCGCTCCAGCTTATGGTGTTAAGGGAGGCGCCGCTGTCTCTTAAAATAGTGGCATAGGCGTTAAATGCCAGCCCGGCGGGTATCCCCTGGCCAGCATACATCAGCCCCAGCGTTGCGCAGCGCTTCCATAACAGGGAGGCGGCGGAGGGCTGAGTAGAGAAAAAACGGCTCTTTTCCATAAAACATGAGGATAGTTATCCTGCCATACGGGGCTACCCGAATCAGGCAGGCACCCCGATCAGACATGCGCAGGCCGTGCCGGGAAAGGTTTCAGCCTTCCCGGCGGTAGATGTGTGGGGCTTTTCCAAATTGTCTTTTGAAGGCCGCACTGAAGTGGCTCATGTTGCTATAGCCAAGCTCCATCGCGGTTTCTGTGACGGAGTGGGTTTTTAAAAGCTTTTTGGCATGCTCCATGCGGTGCGCCTGAAAAAGGCTGTAAGGCCCGCAGCCATAAAGAATACGAAAGCCCATTTTCAGGCGCGTGGCACTCAGGCCGCTATATTTTGCGAGCTCAAGAATGGTCGGGGCCTCATCCGTGCGGGACAGCAGGAGGGAACAGGCCCGATGCAGGCTGGTTTTTTCATGACGAGACAGAAGTGTGTCCTGCGGGGCAGCATGGATCTGTTCAAAAGACTGCCCCAGAATGGTCAGGGCCGCCGCGCAGGATAAAGGCCCGTTATGCTGGTTTTTCTGTAAGCTCTGATACAGGCCGGTGGCGGCCTTATGGAGGGATGCGTTGGCTTTGATGCTGCTGAAAAACGGGTTTTGAGCTGCGGCATCAGTGTCACCCCACGGCAGCCGGGTGTCCATATCCTGTAACAGTGCAGGGGTTATATGCACCTCAAGGCAGGAAAAATCAGCGCTGGTTGCAATCTGAAAAGGCATTGAGGGCAGATACGCCGTCGCAACATCCCGTGCGCGGAACTGATGCGCTGTTCCACCCAAAGTCATTTCGCATTGCCCGGATAAAATAATGGAGCAGCGTAAAACAGCCGGGCTGTCATCCATTTCCCCTTGCAGGGAGGCGGGCAGGGTGGATGAAAAAAGGCCAGCACTCAGGCCCTTATGCAGCTTGCGGTATAAGGGGTGCAGAAGGGAACTGCCTGCCAGATGGGCAGGCTGTTGCCTGTGTATGTGACTGGATCTGACATGCTGCATCTCCAGAAAATCCCCTGCTTGTGTGACTGATTGGAGTGATTAGACTAATCTGAGTAGCGATGCAATTGCGAGACATTATCATGTCGGTATGAGAAAAAGACATCCTGCCATTTTGAGCATGAAATGCGCGCTTCTTGCCGTGCCGGTGCTGGAATACGCCACCCTGAACATGGGGTGGGCGGCTGCTGTGTGCCCTGCGCAGCAGCCTTCCGGAAAAGCCTCGCCGCTCCACAATGCAGGGGCCTCTTTGTGCTCAAAAAAGCCAGAAGAAATTGTGGTCCTCAGCCGGAACGCTCCTTTTGTAACGCCTGCCAGTGTTTCGCGTCTTTCCGCTGCGGTTCTCAAAGAACGGCATCTGGATACTTTGGGAGATATAGCCGAGCGCCTGCCAAACGTCTCGTTCACCAGCACAACGCAGTCCAACCCTGTGATCATGATGCGGGGTCTGGGCGGGGCGGAAGAGGAAACCAGCAGCCTTTACGTGCCATTTGTTCTGGATGGTATTCCCATGATGAGCCTGGCGCTGGGGCAGATATTTGATTTGGACCATATGGATGTCACACGCGGGCCAGAACTTACAAAAGGCCCGAATGCTTTTGGTGGTATGGTTTCCGCAACATCGCGCGACCCCGGAGATAAGCTGGCAGGGTCTCTCGATTTTGAATATGGCACAGGTAATCGGCGCCGGGCCGTCATGAGTAATGATATTCCTCTGGGGCCTAATACTGCCCTGCGCATTACGGTGGGGGGTGAGGTCGCTGATGGTTACATTTCAAACCGCGCGCTGGACCGCAAAGATACCGCAGGCTGGCACAGCTGGTTTGGCAGGCTGAAGCTGCTGCACAAGGATTCAGCCGGAGGAGAGTGGCGGGTGTCTTTGCATCATGTGCTCAATCATGGGGGGAATGATTACTTCTCACCCCCCGGACTGGCCTTGCAGCATGTTTCTGAAAACACGTCGCGTGGTATTAATAATAACGATTACTGGGCTGGTTCTGCTCAGTATCATCGTGCGTTCAGCCGCAAAATGATTGTGGATGTTGCTTTGGGGGGCAATGCCACACAATGGAATTTCCAGCTTCCTGACTCTGTGTATTCGGCCCGCACGGGCTTCACTATGCCCACGCGTCAGGCCGGAGGAACCATCACGCTTTCCGGGGCGTCCGGCACGCTGGACTGGCGAGGCGGCGTGTATGGGCAGGAAATGATGCGTAATACACCGTATCTTTTTGATATGTCCCCGTATTACCTCAGTAATACAACCGCCGTTCTGAACAACGCCAATGTTGCAGGGTTTGTTGAACTGGGTTGGCGTTTTTCACCCTCATGGCGTCTGGTGCCGTCTTTCCGGGTTGAACACAACCAGTGGTCCATGTCCCAGTGGAGCGGGTTACAGACAGCCTCTGTGCCGGATGCCTACACCATCCTGCAAACGCTCCCCAAACAGACCGCCTCCCGCACCGTGCCCCTGCCGGGACTGAAGCTGGAATATCACCCGCAAACAGAGAGCGGCCTGATGCAGTTTGGCTGGCTGAGCTATACGCGGGCTTATATGCCGCCGGGGTTCAGCCCGCATGCGGTTATGGCCGAAACAGCACAAACACCGTTTAATGCCAGCTACGGGAATAACCTGGAAATTGGCTACCGGCTGCATGACCGAAAAGAGAAGTGGTCTGCTGAAATTATTGGTTATTCAAACCTTATTTCCAATCTTCAGGTTGTCACGAATAATGCCAATGGGGAATCTGTCGTAGCCACGGCAGCAAAAGCGCATACGCGCGGCATGGAGCTGAGTGGCACCTATAAACCTATCAGTTCCCTTGCTTTGAGTGGGTTTCTTGGCCTGACTTATGCGGGATATGACCGGTTTATGTTTGCCGGGCAGAACTTCAGCGGCCAGCAACTGAACGGCACACCAAAAAACAGTTTTGGGTTTAGCGGAACATGGACGCCGGGGGATGGCTGGTCCGTCAACGTCAATGTCGTGCGGCGCGGGCGCACCAATCTGTATCCCAGCAGCACAATGGTGAATGACCCGTACGTGCTGGTAGATGCGCAGATAGAAAAGAAATGGCGGTGGTGGAGCGTTGCCATCTATGGCCGCAACCTGACAGACGCCCGCTACCTGACCCGTGGCCTTGCCGTCGGGCAGGCGGTAGCGGCTAACCCACGTTTGCTGGGGTTGCGGGTGGGCGTTACGTATTAGGGCGCGAGGACGTAAGGGGTGCCTTAGAGGGTGCAACAAACCAGCCGAAGCGTTGGCAGAGGGCGAACACACGGCGTCCTTTCATGCTGATGAGTGCCATCACGCCCAAACTACCCCAGCTGATTACGGTGCGGAGCATAAGGGCCTTTGGGAGGGGAAACGCATTCATGATCCAGAGATACGCACCAGCCCGGGCAACAAAATAGGCAGCCCATAGCAGGGTGAAGGCTCGGAAAAACTGTATGACTTCGGGCTTATCTTTAGGAATAGTGTTCCCGTTTTTGGAGTGCATCGCAAAGCGCAGAATGAGCGGCTCTTCCCCAACAGCGCCCGCCGCGAAAAATGCCGCTGTAATAAGGTTAGACACGCTCGCCTCATAACGCAGCATGAACGGTGTATTGGCATAGAGATCAACAGCCCCGAAAACCAAAGCCATTGTATTTGAGAACCACCATAAAACCGGAAAAGGACGATGCGTGGCCATGCGCCAGATAATTTCTGCAACAATAAAAACGAGCGTTACGGCAATGGCGGGTTTGATGCCAAATGTCAGGAAAACGAGCCAATAAAGGATAAGGGCACCAAAAGTATTAAAAAGCCCACCAAAGGAGGCCATAAATCGTTTCATCAGTCATGTTCCAAGACTTTTTCGTTACAGATTCGGTTATTCCTACCACGCGGAGTATGCGCATAGTTCAGGGAACGTGTCTTGGGGAAGACTGATTTTGCATAAATTAGAGCGAGATTTTTCTCAGCGCGCCCGTTTCCAGCCTCGGTCTTCCTGCCGCCAGTAAGCCAGCTCATGCCCGGCCGCTTTCATGGCGGTCCAGCGGTCTCGGGC
>NZ_CALLXM010000276.1 GCF_937875265.1 uncultured Acetobacter sp.
ATTGGTTTAACAAACTAAATAGCCTTTATGCAGTTTGTAGATGCGTAACTGAAGGCTTAGTGCAATGACTCTGGGAAGACGGCAATTTTTGAGGGCTGGTGGCACGTGCGTTGCCGGGGCCAGTGCTCTCGCTCTGGGGTTTGTACCGCCTAAAGCTTACGCAGGAGATTCCCGGCAATATAAATTGCTGCGTGCAAAAGAGACCCGAAACAACTGCACATATTGCTCCGTCGGGTGTGGCATTCTGATGTACAGCCTCGGTGACGGGGCAAAAAATGCCAAGGCAAATATCTTTCATATTGAAGGGGATCCGGATCATCCCGTCAGCCGTGGCTCCCTCTGCCCCAAAGGGGCCGGGCTGGTTGATTTCATTCACAGTGCCGGGCGGTTGCAGTATCCGGAGTATCGCGCTCCTGGCTCCAAAGAATGGAAGCGGATCAGCTGGGATGAGGCAACAGATCGCATTGCCCGTCTGCTTAAAGATGATCGTGACAAAAACTTCATCGAACGAAATGAAAAAGGCGAACTGGTCAACCGCTGGTTGAGCTCTGGTATGCTTGCGTCTTCTGCCGCCAGTAATGAGACCGGACTGCTGGATTTCAAATTCGCCCGTTCTCTGGGAATGCTGGGGCTCGATTGTCAGGCGCGCCTTTGCCATGCCCCCACAGTGTCTGCTCTGGCCCCCAGCTTCGGGCGGGGCGCCATGACCAACAACTGGGTGGACATCAAAAACGCCAACGTTGTGCTCATTATGGGTGGCAACCCGGCGGAAGCGCATCCGGTTGGCTTTAAATGGGTCATGGAAGCCAAGATCCGCAATGGCGCGAAAGTGCTGGTGGTTGACCCGCGCTTTAACCGAAGCGCTGCTGTGGCGGATTTCTATACGCCTATCCGTGCAGGGTCTGATGCAGCCTTCATGCTGGGTGTTGCGAACTATCTTCTGTCACACGACAAACTTCAGCATGAATACGTTAAGGCCTATACCAACGCTGCTCTGATTGTGCGGGAAGACTATACGTTTGAGGAAGGTCTTTTCAGCGGGTATGACGCTGAAAAACGCACGTATGATAAATCCTCCTGGACGTATGAGCGTGATGAAAAAGGCTTTGCGCTTCAGGACCCCACACTTCAGAACCCGCGTTGCGTTATCAACCTTCTGCGCAAGCATGTAGAGCGGTATACGCCGGAAATGGTGACGCAGATGTGCGGCACGCCGGTTAACGACTTCCTGCATGTGTGTGAAACACTGGCCACCACCAGCGCGCCAGACCTGACGTCCACCTTCCTGTTTGCGCTGGGCTGGACGCATCATACCAATGGTGCCCAGATTATCCGTGCGGCAGCCATGGTGCAGTTGCTGCTGGGGAATATTGGTATGGCGGGCGGCGGCATGAACGCCCTGCGTGGTCATTCCAACATTCAGGGGTATACAGACCTTGGTCTGCTCTCCCTGCGTCTGCCGGGTTACCTGAACCTGCCGTCAGACAAGCAGCAGGATATGGCGACCTACCTCAAGGAAACCACGCCTGCGGCTGATGTGCCGGGACAGGTGAACTATTATCACAACACACCAAAGTTCTTTGTCAGTATGATGAAGACGCTGTGGGGTGATAAAGCCACTGCTTCCAATAACTGGGGCTATGACTGGCTGCCTAAATGGGACCGCAGCTACGATATGCTGGCCTATTTTGATATGATGTATCAGGGCAAGGTGAACGGCTATATCGCACAGGGCTTCAACCCGCTGGCGGCCATGCCGGACAAGAACAAGACCATCGCGGCTCTGTCCAAACTGAAATTCCTTATCACTATTGACCCGCTCAGCACGGAAACTGCGTCCTTCTGGCAGAATGAAGGGCAGTTTAATGATGTGAAGACGGAAGAGATTCAGACAGAAGTCTTCCGTCTGCCCGCAACCTGCTTTGCGGAAGAAAATGGGTCCATTGTCAATTCAGGCCGCTGGTTGCAATGGCATTTTGCCGGTGCCGCACCGCCCGGTGAAACCTGGCAGGATGGCCGGGTGATTGGCACAATCTTTACCAAAATGCGTGAGCTGTACAAAAAAGAGGGCGGCGCCTGCCCTGAACCTGTGCTGAACATGCAGTGGAACTATAAAGACCCGGAAGACCCTACACCGGAAGAAGTGGCCCGCGAATGTAACGGGTATGCTCTGGCTGACATCACGGATGAGCAGGGCCATGTGGTGGTGCAGAAAGGCCATCTGCTGCCTGATTTCTCCGTAATGCGGGATGATGGCACAACCTCCAGCTTCTGCTGGGTGTTCGCTGGCTCCTGGACGCAAGCAGGCAACCAGATGGCCCGCCGTGACAACACGGATACGGGGCTTGGCTGCACACCGGGCTGGGCCTGGGCCTGGCCTGCCAACCGGCGCATTCTGTATAACCGTGCCTCCATGGACCCGGACGGTCGCCCGTGGGACCCCAAGCGCCAGATTCTGGAATGGGATGGTAAGCGCTGGGGCGGGTCCGATGTACCGGATTATCCGCTGACATCACCGCCGGGCAGTGGGGTCAGTCCGTTTATCATGCAGCCGGATGGTCTGGGCCGCCTGTTTGCCTGTGGCGGGATGGCTGACGGACCGTTCCCTGAACAGTACGAGCCAACAGAAACGCCGCTGGTCAACAATCCGCTGCACCCAAGGGTGACGTATAACCCGATTGCACGTGTGCTGAAGGATGATCGCCAGCGGATGGGTGACCATAAGGATTTCCCTTATGTGGCGACAACCTATTCCATTACGGAGCTTTTCCGGCACTGGACCAAGCATTCCCGTCTGAATGCAATCGCGCAGCCGGAACAGTTTATTGAAATTGGTGAAAAGCTGGCTGGGCGCCTGAATATTTCTGCTGGGGACACGGTAAAAGTGTCGTCTCGCCGTGGGTATATTGAAGCCAAGGCCGTGGTCACCAAGCGTATCCGCACCCTGAATGTGATGGGACGTGAGCTGGACCAGATTGGTATTCCCTGCCACTGGGGTTTTGAAGGGGCAACGCGCAAAGGCTTCCTGGCCAATACGCTCAGCCCGGCAGTGGGGGATGCAAATTCCCAGACGCCAGAATTCAAGGCCTTCCTTGTTAATGTTGAAAAAGCCTGAGGTAGAATGATGGGAATGCAATCACAGGACATCATCAGGCGGTCCGCAACGAATGGCTTCACGCCTGCACCGCAGGCGCGTGACCATCAGCAGGAAGTTGCCAAGCTGATTGACGTCTCCATTTGCACAGGGTGCAAGGGGTGTCAGGTCGCGTGTTCAGAATGGAATGACCTGCGCGATGAGGTCGGCCATAACGTGGGGGTTTATGATAACCCGGCGGATCTGACGGCGGAAACATGGACGGTCATTCGCTTTGATGAAGTGGAAGATGAAAGTGGCAAGCTGGAATGGCTGCTGCGTAAAGAAGGCTGCATGCATTGCGAGGAGCCGGGCTGCCTGAAGGCATGCCCCAGCCCCGGTGCCATTCTTCAGTTTGCAAATGGTATTGTTGATTTCCAGTCCGAGCAGTGCATTGGCTGTGGTTACTGCATTGCCGGGTGCCCGTTCGATGTGCCGCGCATCAACAAGAAAGATAACAAAGCTTACAAATGCACCCTCTGTGCAGACCGTGTGAGCGTTGGGCAGGAACCGGCCTGCGTGAAAACCTGCCCGACCGGTGCCATTTCTTTCGGCTCCAAGGCCGAGATGAAGGATCTGGCAGCCACCCGCATTGAAGAACTGAAAAGCCGCGGGCATGAAGGCGCTGGGCTGTATGACCCGCAGGGCGTTGGCGGCACGCATGTCATGTATGTGCTGACCCATGCGGATAAGCCGGACATGTATCATCGCCTGCCAAAAGACCCGCATATCAGCCCGTTTGTGCGGGGCTGGAAAGAGTGGCTGAAGCCGGTTGGAGCACTGGGCTTTATTGCCACGCTGGCCGGGGCTTTTGCGCATTATGTTGGCGTTGGCCCGAACACGGTTGATATCCCGGACCCTGAGGCTGAGCCCGCAAAACAGCTTGAAGACCACGAGACTGTGGCCGCGTCTGACACGGCTGAGGGTGATCACCCGGCAGGGAGAGAATAACCATGGACACCAAAAATCTTATCCTGCGGACAAAGTTTATGGACCGCATGTGCCACTGGAC
>NZ_CALLXM010000277.1 GCF_937875265.1 uncultured Acetobacter sp.
ATGATGCCCTTGTCCGGCCGGAAAGCCGGGCGGCATGGCGGCGGCTGGTCTGGCTAGGGCTGACCGATGCGCTGCGCGCCGTGCATCCCAACGGTGCCGCTTATACATTCTGGGACTATCAGGCCGGAGCATGGCAGCGCGACTGTGGCCTGCGCATTGACCATGCACTGCTTTCGCCCCGTGTAGCAGAACGGTTACTTGAGGCCTGGCCAGATAAGGACGAACGCGCCATGGAACGCCCGTCCGACCATGTGCCGCTTGTGGTAACGCTGAAAGATACAATTCCAGCAGCCTGACCGCCCGCACAGCCCACCAGCCCGCAGCGCGCTGGAAAATAAAAGACGGAGTTTGCCTTTATGAGCGCTGCCCCCCTTCCCCTTCTTTCCATGGTGCAGGCTTTGGCAGACGGCAGGCTCCGTAGTCGGGATCTGGTAGAGCAGGCGCTGGACTGTATTGCCAACCCGCAGGGTGAAGGCCAACGCACGTTTGTGGCGGTGCATGCACAGGCAGCCCGTATTGCGGCAGATGAGAGTGACCTCCTGCGCAAAAAAGGCGTACCTCTTCCGGCTCTTTCGGGCCTGCCTGTTTCCGTCAAAGATCTGTTTGATGAGGCCGGGTCTGTTACCAAAGCCGGGTCCCGCGTTCTGGACCATGCAGCGCCTGCCACGCAGGACGCCCCTGCCATTGCCAACCTGCGCAAGGCCGGGCTGATTTCCATCGGCCGCACCAACATGACCGAGTTTGCGTTCTCGGGGGTTGGCATTAATCCGCATACAGGCACCCCGGCTAACCCGTGGGACAGAGAAAATCGTCGCATTCCTGGCGGGTCATCCTCTGGAGCGGCTATTTCTGTGACGGATGGAATGGCCGCAGTTGGCATTGGTAGTGACACAGGCGGCTCCTGCCGTATTCCTGCTGCTCTGACCGGACTTGTAGGATACAAACCCACAGCATCCCGCATCCCTACAGCAGGCACAGTCCCGCTTTCTTTCACGCTGGATTCCATTGGAAGTCTGGGCCGCACTGTTTCCTGCTGCTGGGCAGCGGACCTTGCCTTGTCTGGGCAGGACATCACTCCGGCAGCAGCCCCTGCGGGAACCACAATCAGCGCTCCACGTCTGGGTGTTTTGCGCAATTACGTCACTGAAGGCATGGACGAGACTGTCGCGCGAACCTATGAGCACGCGCTGCGCACGCTGGAGCAGGCTGGCGCCATCCTGACAGACATTTCCTTTCCCGAACTTGCCACACTGCCTGAAATTAACGCTCTGGGTGGGTTCCCGGCCCCGGAATCACTCACATGGCATGCAAAACTCATTGAAGAGCACGCTGACCTTTATGATCCGTTTGTTTTAAAGCGTATTTTGCGCGGCAAAGAACAGACAGCCGTGGACTACATCACACTCAGGCTGCGTCGCCGTGCATTGATTGCCAAAGCATCTGAAACGCTGGGAGCGTATGACGCCATCCTGATGCCCACAGTTCCTATTATCGCGCCACGCATTGATGATTTGCATAATGACGAAATTTACGCCGCCACCAACCTCCTGCTCCTGCGCAACCCGACTGTAACCAACTTTCTGGACCGTTGCGCCATCAGCCTGCCTTGCAACATCCAAGGCTCGGCCCCAGTTGGGATCATGGCTATGGGGCACCATCAACGGGACGCAGAATTATTCCACGTTGCCCACTGGATGGAACTGGTTTTAGGAAAATCTTTTTCTTAAATCTGGGCACCCTTCCAGCACTCTCCCCATATCCCAGCTTATTCCTGCCTAAGCAGCTGACTGGCATACTTCTGGTTGGTTTTTGAAAGCTGACGATAAAAAGAGCGGCATAAAAACAGAACCCCCACCTCAAAGACTGCCATGCAGGCAGGGTCCAGCAACAATTCCAGAATCTGCCTGCTCTTCACTATGACGGTCATAAACATGACTGAATATCCTCCATTGATGTCAGTTGGTTGATGACGCCATAGCTTGTTGGGAATGTTCTTGTTTCTTCTCTTTTTTGAACTGCTCATCCAGTAGAAGAGACGCGATATGAAACGCACGCTTTGCATGCGCATACGGCAACCATTGGCCAAGTGCATTCCATGGCATGCCATTGTTATACGTTGCTACCGAGATCAAGGCCTCTCCCGTTGCTGCGTCCGACGCAATCAGTTCCTCACTGGCACCACCCGGAGCAGGCGGGGGAATGGGCGGCAGTCCGCCACCGGCAGCCCCTGCGGCAAAACCGGCCACAACAGGAATTGCATTATAATACCATTTGCTACGCCGGATATTGGTGAT
>NZ_CALLXM010000278.1 GCF_937875265.1 uncultured Acetobacter sp.
GCGCCGGTCAATCACCTAAAGCAGGAGTTCGCAAGCAATGTCCGCCCCCCAGAATCCCCTTGCGGCGTCCCGCCCCACCTCTCCTCAGCGTCCGGAACAGGTTGGCGCGTCCAACTCCACCCCCATGCCGGACTGGGATACTCAGGGCCTGCCGCATATCTGGCTGCCCTACAGCCAGATGAAAACCGCCCCTGCCCCTCTGGCCGCCCGCAGCACACAAAACGCCCGCATTCAGCTGACGGATGGCCGGGAACTGGTGGACGGCGTGGCAGCATGGTGGACAGCCTGCCACGGCTACAACCACCCACATATTCGCGCAGCCATTGGGGCACAGCTGACCACCATGCCGCATGTGATGTTCGGAGGCATGGTGCATGAGCCCGCCTTGCGGCTGGCCACACGCCTGTGTGCCATGCTGCCGGGAGATCTGGACCGCGTTTTCTTTACAGATTCCGGCTCAGTTGCGGTGGAAGTCGCCATGAAAATGGCCATTCAGTATCGCCTGAATAAAGGCGAGCCTAAACGGACCAAAATGCTGGCCTTCAAAGGCGGGTATCATGGAGACACCCTCGCCACCATGGCGGTGTGTGACCCGGAAGAAGGCATGCATCACCTGTATGGGGATGTGCTGGCCAACCATATTATCGCCCCACTTCCGCAGGACGAAGCCAGCGAGGCCGAATTTTTCAGGCTTCTGGATGAGCACGCGCATGAGCTCACAGCCATTATCACGG
Source organism: uncultured Acetobacter sp. (assembly GCF_937875265.1). Lineage (GTDB taxonomy): Bacteria > Pseudomonadota > Alphaproteobacteria > Acetobacterales > Acetobacteraceae > Acetobacter. Next base: position 735 of record NZ_CALLXM010000278.1, read on the forward strand.
AGCCGCTGGTGCAGGGCGCGGGCGGGATGCTGTTCCACTCCCCCGACGTGCTGCGCACATTACGAGCCGCAGCAGACCGCTACGGCCTCCTGCTCATTCTGGACGAAATCTTTACCGGCTTTGGCCGGACCGGCACGATGTTTGCGTGTGAGCAGGCTGATATTGTGCCGGATATCATCACCCTCTCCAAAGCCCTGACAGGTGGCACCATGGCGCTGGCAGCGACCATCGCCCGCCCGCATGTGTTTGATGCATTTTTGTCAGACAACCCCGAACACGCACTGATGCACGGCCCCACCTTTATGGCGAATGCCCTTGCCTGTGCCTGCGCCAATGCATCTCTGGATCTGTTTGAAACAGAACCACGGCTTGAGCAGGTTGCTGCCATTCATGAGCATCTGAAAGCAGAACTCGAACGATGCCGCACTGTACCGAGCGTAAAAGATGTGCGTGTTTTAGGGGCTATCGGTGTGGTGGAGTTGGATAACATTGCTAACCCGGATGCGCTCCGGCAACGTTTTATTGCGGAAAATGTGTGGATCCGCCCCTTCCGCTCCATTGTGTATCTCACCCCAGCCTTCACCATTCCGCCGGAAGATCTGCAAAACCTGACGGATGCCATCTATCGGGTGCTCTCTACGGAAAACTGACGCGAGTGAGGCTGGCATAGCAGGACAAGAGGCTGTGCCGCACTTTGCGCTAAGAAGGCGGAAGGCGGGCTCTAATTCCAGGAAGCTGCGGCTTTATCATCCGCGTCTCGCGCATCAACCCACACCCGGCGGCCATCCTGATAACGCTCACACTTCCAGAATGGTG
>NZ_CALLXM010000279.1 GCF_937875265.1 uncultured Acetobacter sp.
CGCCGCAGGATCGTCACCCTGAGCGGGGAATGGGTAAGGAGGCAGCAGACGGAACTGCCGCAAGGGCCTGCCAGCCGTAGCATCCAGATCATGCACGATCAGCCGCACCGCGATTGCCTCGGCATAGACGTCCTGGACAGCCCCCGCGAGCGCCCACTCTCTGCGCCTCAGGATCTCCAGCGCGGCGGTCTGTGCCTTATCCCGTGCAGCCAGAACCCCTGCCAGTGTCAGAGCTTGCTCCCCCGCATCCAACCGGTCGCGTCGGATCTGTGCTCGGGTTGCTACCAGACGCCCGAACCATCCAGCAGCTAAACCGCCTGGCCCAAGAAGCAGATCGCCATACGTGTGCCAAAGAAGTAATAGACTCACTGGAAAACCAGCTTGCACAGGCCGATGCCGCCCAAGAAATTAGCGATAGCCTTTTCTCCGTCTGTCGCATTGGCGAGTGTCAGGATTGGCTGCTCTTTGGGCGGCTGCGTGTTATAGAACCCGATCCCACCCTTGAGCATCAGATTACCACCATCGTCCAAATACATGGGCGTCGACCAAGAAGTACCGTCAAAGGAGTGCCAGCTATATCCCTGCATATAGCCCGCCCAAGCGCGGCGATTGGCGTTGTAAACAACCCCCCCAGATGCACCGTCAGACATATAGCCTGCATAAATATCCATATGATACTGGTCGGGATATTTTAAGCACGGGACATTGTTAATAGTTACGGTAGTGGCTGTGGTTGCGCCCGCAACAGTAAGTCCTGATGCAAGGGCGGGACGCCAATTCTGCATCTCAAATGGCGGCACCATTGTCTCGCGCCAGCCAAACGAATTCATGTGAGCGATATCATTGCCGCCAGCGTCAAGCGTGCTGTCGTAAAGCCCATACATGGTCAGGTCGGGCCGGACGGGCATAACAGTAGGATTTTTCCTGCTGGCATCGGCTACGGCAATATTAAGGAGCTTGACACCCGTTGGCAGATTTAAAATTGATGGCTGGAATGCAGCGCGCCACCGGACAACTGGAATATTGAAAATCTCGAAAAACCCGAGGCCAATAGACGCGCCTGGGTACTGGTCTGTGCCAATCGCAGTGGGATCAAACCCATTCTTTGATTGGTCAGGAAGTGCTGCGATAATGCGCAGCCGATCATCTTTTACCGTGATGCCAAAAACAGGCGCTGTCTGCGACACATAGTCTGAAACAAAAGTCCTGTCAGGATTAACACCATCAGAAACGGTCAGCGAGAACTGATTTGCGTTAGCGCCACCATTAAAACCCAGATACGCCCTGGTAATATAATTCTGGCCACCACCGCCTCCTAACCGAATTTCAGCAGTGCCAGGCTGAGTGGTGCTGGTTGGGTAAGCAAGGATGACGTGGAAATCCGTGCAGGCGGATGCAGAAACTCCAGAAGCGTTTTCTGTATCAGGAAACGAAAATACCCCAGCATTCAGCGTTATCGGCGCATCAAACCAAACATCACGGCTTTGCAGGCGCTGCAAGGAAACTGCATGCGGATAATATCCGTCCCGGCGCATCCGCACCCAGCTATCAACGTCTACATAACCGTAGCCGTAAACGCGGCAAAACGAATAAAGCCAGCTATATGCCCACTGGACCCCATCAATACCCGTAGTCGTGTTTGTGGTTGGGGTGATGGAGCTGCTCGGATTGATGACAAACACTTGAGACACAGAAGGACAGCGGGATGCCTGATACGATACCGAACCCGTTATGTCAGACGGCACCAAACCAAAAGAATTATTGCCACCGCAATTCCAGATGATGAGTGCCGCATCTGTTGGGATGCTATCGCGCAATGTTACGCCATTCGCCAGGCCAAAATATTGCGGCGCACCAAACGTCGGGTCATTGTAGTTTTGCCAGCCTGAGCCTGCACAGCAACGGTTGATAAACTGGAAGCGTGCAGCGGGGTATATTTCTTGTACCTGTGCGCCGATTACGTTCGCTATCAGAACGCCTGCGCATTCGTCGGAAACAAGCTGATTATCTCCCTCAGATGGAAGACTATCGCCTGCGATAACGATTTCTACAATCGTTACCCCATTATCAGCCTGTGACCGCGCACAAACTGCGTGGAACTCCGCCAAGTTATCAGGCGTGATTGTTTTATACAGATTGAACGCGGACCTTTGGGATGCATCATGCGCGGCAAACCCCGGAGCGCCATCGAGAGACGATCCGTCCCCGTAAAGTAGAGCATTGCCCAGAGTCTGCGCATCAGATGACCCGTCTGCCGTAACGGTCTGGCCGGGTGGCAGGCGAAGCACGCGACGGCCAGCATTCTTGAGGCCGTTGTTTGCGTTGGTCAGCGCGACCGTATCGCTCCCTGCGGCAACCCTGTACTGATCCAGGTGCGCTGTATCAGATGCGATATCCGAAATTTTGCGTGCGACGGGAGTGCCCGGCACTGTGACGATTGCGCTGGAAGCATCCCCGCCCTCTACCTGCACCGCACCGGTAGCGGCATTAACGATATCCTCAACTTTCTTGGCATCATCTCCAGTGCCAATCATGCTCTCCGGATGCAGATTATCAGTCCGCAATTCTTCCATATAGGGTTTGCCAAACGGGTTCGCAGGCATCTGATTATTTGACATCACTTTATCCTCTTCAGCCTGCAGCCGTGGTCTGCATGACCACACCGCCGTTGCTCACATATCCATCTGGTAAGGGGGTGGCTCCTGCCATGATCAGGCCGCCGTTATTGGTGACATCCACCGGTAATCCGCTCTTGCCGAGCGCAGCCAGCGCCACATCCGCCATCGTGTATTGGCCAATGGTCGCTTTGCTCAGGTCGATTTCGGGCAGACCGCCTGAACCAAGCTCTGTCAGCGCACCTTTGGTAGCGAGATCCGAGAGCGCTGTGGCATCAACGGTCCGCGTGCTACCGTCTGTCATTGTGATGACGGCGTTTCCCCCGCTGCTCAGGGCAATTTCAGAAATCCCCAGACCTGTATCGCCCTTGGTCCCCGGTGCGGTGCCTGCAATCAGCACGTTAACCGGGTTGTTGCTCTGCGCCGGATCAATCCCAACACTCATTGTGTCACCCTATCCACGACCGCAATCGTGACCGTATTTGTCTGTATGATTGTACCGTCCAAACGGCTCATGCGGATGTCCGTGCGCAGCGTGCCCAGCGGCCAGCCGGACGTGTCACCCGGATAACTCAGCGTGTAGGTGCCCAACTGATCGGCCACAGCCATAGGCACCAGA
>NZ_CALLXM010000280.1 GCF_937875265.1 uncultured Acetobacter sp.
GTGCTCGACCGGCTGGAAAAAGCCGGGACACTGCCCGAGTCGCTGGTTGTTACAAACCCCTCTTTTCGTGGAGCAGCGCTGACAAAAGTGCTGGATGCCGGTGCGGCACACGGCATTTCCGTTCTGCGCACCCCCGCTCTGACGGACCTCACCCCGGCGGAGCGGGTGGAACTGCGGCCTGTGCCTATTGAAGATCTGCTCAACCGCCCGCAGGTGCCGCTGGACCGCGCAGGTATGGAACGGCTGATTGCCCATAAAACCGTGCTGGTGACGGGCGCTGGTGGCAGTATCGGGTCCGAACTGGTGCGTCAGATTGCCCTGCTGGAGCCAGATAGGCTGGTCCTGCTGGACCACGGTGAGTTTGAGCTGTGGCAGATTGAAACCGAACTGGTGGAATGTGCCCCCCATGTGCCGCGTGCGGTTGTGGTGGCGGATGTGCGGGATGAAGCCCGTATTGAAGAGGTGATGGCGCGTTTCCGGCCAGATCTGGTGTTTCACGCAGCCGCCCTCAAGCATGTGCCAATTGTGGAAGCCAACCCGGCGGAAGGCCTGCTGACCAACGTGCACGGCACCCGCGTGGTGGCTGATGCCGCAGCCCGCAACGGAACGCGGGCTATGGTGGTCATCTCGACGGACAAGGCCGTGAACCCCTCCAGTCTGATGGGGGCGGCCAAACGTGCGGCAGAAATGTATTGTCAGGCGCTGGATATCAGGGCGCGGACATCCGGTAACCCGGAGGCCATGCGCTGCATTACCGTGCGCTTTGGCAATGTGCTGGGGTCCACCGGGTCCGTTGTGCCGCTGTTCAGGCGGCAGCTTGAACGGGGCGGCCCGCTGACCGTCACGCACCCGGAAATGCGCCGGTATTTCATGACCGTGCCGGAGGCTGTCGGGCTGGTGCTGCAAGCCAGTGTGCGCGGCACCTGCGGGGTGGATGGTTCCGGCACGGATGCCCTGCTACGTGATGGCGGGATTTTTGTGCTGGATATGGGTGAGCCGGTTAAAATTGTGGACCTCGCCCGCCAGATGATCCGCCTTGCCGGGCTGCGGCCGGAAGAGGATGTAGGCATCCGCTTTACCGGCCTGCGTCCGGGCGAGAAATTGTATGAAGAACTGTTTCACGGGCGAGAAGCCCCGGTGCCAACAGATGCGCCGGGCCTGCTGATGGCCACCCCCCGTGTGGTGGACCTGACGGACGTGACGCAGGCGGTAGACCAGATTGCAGCCTGTGCGCGCAAAGGGGAGGTGAAGGCAGCCCTGCGCATTCTGTCATTGCTGGTGCCGGAATTCGATCATAACCCCACAGGAGAAGTGCGGTCTGTTGCACCGTCAGGTGCTGCACAGACTGAGGCACGCTCCGGGGCAAGACAGACCGGAGGCCCGGAAGAGGGGCCGGAAGGCGGCAGGAAACAGGTGGCATCATGACCGATAAAACAGCAGATAAACCGATTGCGTTTCTTGATCTTCCTGCACAGCAGAAGCGTCTGGGCCCGGCCCTGCGCGCCCGGGTGGATGCCGTGCTGGACCATTGCCGTTTTGTGATGGGGCCGGAAGTGGCAGAACTGGAGCAGCGTCTGGCCGCCTGGTGTGGCGCGAAGGAATGCGTAGGCGTTTCTTCCGGCACCGATGCGTTGCAGATTGTCATGATGGCCGAAAATATTGGCCGGGGGGACGCTGTCTTCCTGCCTGCCTTTACCTATACCGCCACGGCAGAAGTGCCGCTGGTGCTGGGGGCTACGCCGGTTTTTGTGGATGTGGACCCTGAGACCTTCCAGATTGACCCGGACCATCTGCGTGCTCGTATCCGTGCCGTAAAGGATGCTGGCAAACTGACCCCGCGGGCAATTGTGGGGGTAGACCTGTTTGGTCAGCCAGCACCCTGGCCGGAACTGCGCAGCATTGCGGAAGAGGAAGGCCTGTTCCTGCTGGCTGACTGTGCCCAGTCCTTTGGGGCTGTTCTGGATGGCAAACCGCTGGGGCGGGAAGCGACCGCCACCACGCTTTCCTTCTTTCCGTCCAAGCCGCTGGGTGGATACGGAGATGGCGGGGCCATTCTGACGGATGACCCGGAACGCGCGGCCCTGTATCGTTCGCTCCGCACGCATGGGGAAGGCGGCACCCGGTATGAGGTGCTGCGCACCGGCATGAACGGGCGGCTGGATACCTTGCAGGCCGCCGTACTGCTGGCCAAGCTGGATGGGTTCAAGGATGAACTGGCCCGGCGTGATGCCATTGCCAAAGCTTATGATGCTGGCCTTGCAGGAAGCGTGCAGGTGCCTGTGCGCGTGCCGAACAGTGAAAGTGCATGGGCCATTTATGCTATTCTGCTGAAGGACCCGGCAGAGCGGGCACCGCTTCAGGTCCGCCTGAAAGACCGGGGTGTGCCTTCAGCTATTTATTACCCTTTGCCGCTGCACAGGCAGCCGGCTTATCGGGACCATCATGACGGCACAGAGCTGCCGGTGTCAGACAATCTGGCACAGCGTATTCTGGCACTCCCCATTCACCCGGAACTGACAGATGATGATGTCACCCGTGTGATTGCGGCTGTGCGCGGCTAAGGGAGAGTAAGGGGAATGAGAAAGGAAACCGTATTTCTTATCGGGTTTCTGGTGCTGACTATGGGCACGGCGTCGTTAATCTGGATGGTGGCGCTGCCCAATTTCAAGCCGGTGGTGTTCCCTCAGATCGCCAGTGGCGAGATTGAGGTCGGGCCTATGCGGCACAAGCGGGTGCTGAACGCGGATGAAGTGAAATCCGTGAATGACTGGCTGGCGCAGCATAAAGGCGGCTGGGGTCCGCTGGGCCGCACCCCTCCGTCATCAGGGGATTCACGCCTGATGCTGAAAGATACCAGCGGGAATGATGTTCTGGCGCTCACGCTCTGGACCGGCATTAGTGCCGCAGATTGGAACGATACGGTGTTTGTGGAAGCGCCTGACGGCTCCAAAGTCCACACGGAAAGCTTCTCGGATAAAGCCTTCGCGCCCCTGCGCGCGCTGGTGGACCAGCACGTTTTTAAACGCTCTTCATTTCCGTAAAATAGAAAGGGCGCAGGAGGGATCTCCCCCTGCGCCTTGTTCTTCAAACGCCCTCAGGCCTGACGACCGGACATCAGAGCCAGTCCTTCTGCCACGGAGACGAATTCTCCACCGGCATCGACCCGCTCTTTCCCAAACCGATTGATAAACATGTTCCGCACCGCAGGCACAAAGGATGTGCCACCGGTCAGAAA
>NZ_CALLXM010000281.1 GCF_937875265.1 uncultured Acetobacter sp.
AAAACACGGCGTCTGCCGTCCGCACGTCCAGATTGCCTGTGGGTTCATCCGCCAGAAGCAAAGCAGGCTTGTTGGCCAGCGCGCGCGCAATAGCCACGCGCTGTTGTTCACCACCGGAAAGCTTGCCCGGCAGATGGCTGACACGATGGGCCAGACCAAACATGTCCAGAAGTTTTTCCGCTCTCTGACGGGCATCAGCCTTACGCACGCCGGCAATCATCTGCGGGAGCATGACGTTTTCACGCGCGGTGAACTCCGCCAGCAAATGATGAAACTGGTAGACAAAGCCTATCTGGTCCCGCCGCAACGCCGTGCGGCCAACTTCCGGCAGGCCGTGGGTCCGCTGACCACAGATCTCAATCTCCCCTTCATCAGGGGTGTCAAGCAGGCCAGCCAGATGCAGCAAAGTGGATTTCCCGGTGCCTGAAGGGGCCACAAGAGCCACAATCTCACCAGCATGCAGGGTGAAGTCTACACCCTGCAAAACAGGCAGCGTGCTGTCTTCCCCGCTTTGATACGTCTTCTTCACGCCGCGCAGGCTGAGGGCCACATTACTCATGACGCAAAGCCTCCACAGGATCAGTTTTTGCCGCACGCCATGACGGATACAGCGTGGCCAGCAGGGAGAGAGCGAGCGCCATGATAATCACTTCACCCACTTGGCCCCAGATCAGCTTGGCCGGGAGATGTTCGAGGTAATACACCTCAGGGTTAAAGAGATTGGTGCCTGTCAGCTTCTGGAGCCCCTGACGGATACGCTCGATGTTCTCACAGAAGACGATGCCCAGCAGTGTGCCAGCCACAGTCCCCGTCACACCCACAGAGGCCCCGCACATCAGGAAAATGCGCATGATGGCCCCTCGGCTGGCCCCGATGGTGCGGAGGACGGCAATATCGCCCGTCTTGTCCTTCACCATCATGATCAGGGAAGAAATGACGTTAAAGGCTGCCACCAGAATAATCAGGGTCAGAATGAGGAACATCACATTCTGTTCCACCTGCACTGCGCCAAACAGAGCATTGTTGGCATTCGTCCAGTCCAGCACCCGCAGGCCGGGCTCGCCAATGGCATTCACAATCCGCATCGTAACCGGGCGGATATTCTGCTCATCCTGCGCCATGACCTGAATCTGGGTGACCTTGTCGGGCATCTGGAAATAGATCTGAGCCGCATGCATGGGCACGAACACATAGCTGGAATTGTAATCGTTCACGCCCGCATCAAAAATGGCAACCACATGATAGGCCCGCACACGGGGCACGGTGCCAAAGGCGGTCGCGGCACCATCAGGCGAGACCAGCGTAATGCGTGAACCGATGGAAAGCCCGGCCCGGTCAGCCAGTGTGACGCCGATGGCGATGGAATCATCACTGCCAAAATCATCCAGCGTGCCCGCCACAAGCGAAGAGCTAACGCCTTTCAGGTCCAGCAGCCCCTGCCGGGTCATGCCATGCACCACCCCACCGGAACTGTAAGACCCGGCGCTGAGCAAGACCTGCCCTTCAATGAGCGGTGTTGCACTGATAACGCCCGGCACTTTACGCACCCGTGCCGCGACATCCTCATACTGAGAAATAGTGCGGCCGGAACCATAAATGCTCAGATCCCCATTCAGGCCAAGAATACGGCCCATCAGGTCAGCCTGAAAGCCATTCATGACCGCCATGACGATAATGAGCGTCGCGACCCCGAGGGCGATCCCCACAAGCGAGAAAATGGCAATGACGGAAACAAAGCGTTCCCCGCGCCGTGCCCGAAGGTAGCGGCCTGCCACGGCCCGCTCGAAGGGACCAAACATCATCAGTCAGCCAGAACCAGAGCGAGGGCGTCTTCCACAGTTACATCACGGCGCTCACCGGTCGCGCGGCGTTTGAGTTCCACGCGGCCTTCCTTGGCGCTGCGCGGGCCGACAACGATCTGCCACGGGTGGCCCATCAGGTCCGCATCCGCGAATTTCGCACCGGCACGATCTGCCCGGTCGTCATACAGGAAGGCTTCACTGTTGGTGTTGTAGATCTGCTCGCACACGGCATCACAGGTTTCATCACCCACCTTCAGGTTCACAATCACTGCACGGAATGGCGCCACGGCATCCGGCCAGATAATACCGGCCTCATCATGACTGGCCTCGATAATGGCGCCTGCCAGACGGGAAACGCCAATGCCGTATGACCCCATTTCCGGATAGACCGGGGTGCCTTCCGGCCCGCTGACCGTGACATCCATAGACTGGGTATATTTGGTGCCGA
>NZ_CALLXM010000282.1 GCF_937875265.1 uncultured Acetobacter sp.
ACAGCCACAGCCACAGCCACAGCCACAGGTGCCCGCACAATACTGCTTATCGCACGTCCGGCCGTGGTGCGCGCACTGGCCTCGCATATTTTGCAGGGTGGCCCGGAAATGGCCTCCCGGCTGGATATCGCCCCCCAGACCACCAGTCTGTTCACCCGCCACGCCGGGCATTGGCGCGTGCGGATGCTGGGTCAGCCCTTACGGAATCAACCGTTCGGCCCGTAAGCGTGCGAACAGGTCAAAAAATGAGTTGGGTGTGGCGCAGTAATCGGTAAAGCCTGCCAGACGGCTTTTGGTCATATCCGTCACGCATTCCACAGGGCGGCCCAGATCAGCATCCGTGTGCCAGGCGGAGGCCAGCCGCGTGATGTCAGGTTCGCGTAACCCGTGTTTCTGGCTAAGACTGGACCAGAGCTGTGCATCCTGCGCCAGTTGCGGCGCCAGCGGCGTGGCCTGTTCCGGGTAGGGAGCGGCCTCTAACCCGAACCATGCTGCGAGTTGTGGCCACAGCCACGTCCAGCGGAACACATCGCCGTTGACAATGTTGAACGCCTCATTCCGCCCCGCAGCACTGGTGGAGGCCCAGACAAGCTGCCGCGCAAGCTGGCGGGCATCAGTCAGGTCCGTCAGCCCGTGCCACTGCATGGGGGAGCCGGGGAACACAAACGGGCGGCCAGTTTCTTTGCAGAGTGACGCATAAACCGCGAGGGTTGATCCCATGTTCATGGCATTGCCCACCGCATAGCCAATGACGGTATGGAGCCTGTGCACGCTCCATGAAAACCCGTGTTTACGGGCCGCTTCATACAAAGCGTCTTCCTGATCATAATAGAAGTTTTCCAGAGGGAGACGCGGCATCTCCTCCCGGAACGGCGTTTGCGGCGGTGTGCCGCTGGCATAGGATTCAAACGGGCCAAGATAATGCTTCATGCCTGTTGTCAGCGCGGCATGTTCCACGGCATCCGGGGCGGGCAGGGCGTCAAACACGTTGCGGATCATGGCGCTGTTTACCCGGCGATTTTCCGTCTCTGTCGCCTGTGGCAACCATGAGCAGAAAAACACATGGGACGGACGCAAACCGGCCAGAGCCGCAGGCAGGGTTTCCCGGTCCAGTAGGTCTGCTGCAACGGGCAGAACACCGGCCATATCGGTGCGCGGCCTGCGGGCCAGCCCGTAAACCACCCAGCCATCTGCCACCAGCCGTGCCGCCAGAGTCTGCCCCACAATACCAGTGGCACCTGCAACAAGAGCTATTCGGGACATCAGAATTTCCTTTCCGGTTTTGTCTGGGTCCTGCACTGTGCCCTCTTGGTTTTTGGCCCGCCAGACGGCACTATTTTGTGCCCTGGTCACCAAAAGGTTCCCTTGCAATGCCGTCTTCTTTGCCCCCGGTTTATCGTCAGGCTCCGTTTGCGGAAGACTGCGCCCCCCGCCGGGTGCTGCGTCTGTTCAGCGGAAAATGGACAACCATGCTCCTGCACACGCTGCATCTGCTGGGCGGTGCGTCCCGTCCGGGCATGCTCCGCCGCAGTGTGCCGGGCCTTTCCAAAAAAATGATGACCCAGACATTGCGGGAACTGGAACAATCCGGCCTTGTCAGCCGCCATGTTCAGCAGGTCATGCCGCCCAGCGTGGAGTATCGTTTAACCCCCGCAGGCCAGATTTTTATTGAACCGATTGAAATGCTCTACACATGGGCCATTGATCACGCGGAGGATCTGGAAGCCCTGAACACCCGGCAGGCGGCAGAGAAAGACGCACACGACTAAAGCTCGCCCGGAAAGGCCGTGCCATTACGCGTGCGTCAACTGCACAGCAAACCGATGGCCGTCCCGATACAAAGCAAAACGTGGCGTCTGGCGCACAAGGTTGGCTGTGTTCAGCAGGGTGCGGGCGGCCAGCCATTCCGCAGGGCTATGCTCCCGACTGTCTGCGCCGTTCTGCCGCAGGCGCACATACCCGAAAAATCCATCATCAGTCATTTTCTGGCGTGGCAGGGCACGGGCCAGATACGGCATGCCCGCAATGGCGTTTTGCACAATAGGGGCCTGTGCTTCCGTGCCGTAAATGAACAGGTCATCCCCCGTGCGGAACCCGGCATCATCCAGCCAGTTTGCCAGCCTTTCCGCCTGTCCGGTTTCAAACCGTGTTTCTTCCTGCATGGCGTTCCCAAAACTGAAGGACACCACGTAAAAATACAGCAAGGGTACAGCCCCCAGCCAGCGGAGCTTCCGGCCTGCATCACTGCGCACAAAAAACAGGCTGGCCAGAATCACGCAGGCGGAAAAGGACATGAAAATGCGGGGTTCAATCACGGTCTCTGCCAGGCTCAGCACAATACCCGGCACGAGAAGAACCAACACAAAAGGCACGGCCAGAAGAGCAAGGCCTGTCAGTTTTGAGGGCAGGCCGCGCCTGCGCAGCGCGCCCCCGGCACATCCCCACACAAAGGCTGTTCCCACAGCATAAAATGCCACCAGAACAGCGCCCGGCGCACCATGCAGCAAAGACCCGAGCAAAGCGCCTGCCTGCCGCAGATTATCCCATGCCAGACCATGCACTATGTCATGAAAGGTCATGGTCCCGCTGCGGTGCCCGGCATAGGACCCGTGAACAAAATGCCGGACAATCAAAAGCTGATACGCCAGATACGTCACAGCCAGCGCGCTGACCCGCAGCCCCAGCCCGCGCCATGTTTCCCGGTCCTGCGCTTCCTGCGCATCACACACAAACAGGATGACAGTCAGGGCCAGAAACGTGTTCAGGGCGGGTTGGTAAAAACACATCACGGAAAACAAAAAGACAGCACAGACCCCAAACTGTCGCCGGGTGGGCCAGAGGGTCGGCACAAGGGCGGCCAGCACCGCGCAGCTCTGGGCCAGCAGCATCGGTAAAGCGTCGAATTTATAAGACAGATTTTCCAGAAAGAACGGCTGCACCGCCAGCGGCAAAGCGCACAGGCAGACGGACAGATCATCCATCCTGCGCCCCCGCAGCAACCGGGCGGCGAGTAACGCCCCGCAGTAAGAGAGCGCCAGCAAACCCAGAATTTGCCCCAGCGGTGCAAGATCAGGAATGTTATGCATGCGCAAACTTAGCGCATTCATCAGGAATGTAGAGAAAACCCGTCCGCTCCGGCTCCATGTATAGCCATACAGAGCGCGGGCGTTATCATCCATATACGGCACGTTTGCCAGAAAAACCGGCAGTGCAAACAGGCAGTTTAAAATGAAAAGCAGCCAGACATGTCTGGAATTTACTTTAGGCCAGGTCCAGTCCATGCCGGTCACGCGGCTCCTCTTGCTCGGTAGGGGGCCGGTGTCTGTTATCGCATCATAAGCTTTTCAGAAAGAGCCGCAGAGGGGGATCTGGGTCCACCTCCACGGCTGGCAGACTGTTACGGTTTAACTACGGGCGCGCGCCATAAGTACCGGGGTGGCAAGGGCGCCAAAAATCAGCCCCATGCTGCCCCATAAAACAACCTGCATGCCAATGGCAGCTTCCCGAAAGCGCCAGAGCACCACAGCGGGGAACCCGTCCGGCACCTCATTCACATTCGGCAGGCCTGCCTGCACAAGGGCTATCAGCAGGACAAAGACCGCAGCCCCGCACAGCCACCCGCTCCATTCATCGCGCATCTGCGAGACTTTCTGGCCAATCAGGCAGGCAATGGCCGCAACACTGATGGAAAGGGCAATCATCACAAAATAGGTTTCTGTCCGCAGCCCCAGCGTAGCCGGGTTGCCCACGGCAGGCGGGTTGGGCGGATATTTAAGGTCCGGCACCAGCACCACGGTCAAAAAACCAGCAACAGCCAGCAGGAGTGCGAGAACACGGGGCGAGCAAAAAGACAGCCGCCCATACGCAAAGGAAAAGACCAGTGCAAACAGCCCGCCAAAACCCGCGCCATACAGCAGCGTAGCCGTTGCCAGACCATAACTGGCCTGCACGGAACGGCTGATCATCTCGTGTTCCGGCGCAGCGCCGTGCGCGGCATGACGAGCTGTTTCAAACGCAATGGCCAGCGCCACCTGCGGTTCACCAAAAAAACGGGCAAACACAAAGGCAAGTGCCGCCGCAAGGCACCCGGCAATCATGCCGCGTGCAAGCAAACGTCCAGCAATCATAAGAAAAAACCCTGCGGTTTAGTGGCAGGGAAAGCCCAGAAGATGGCGGCCATCATGCACAAATTCATGCACTTCATGCCCTGAAATCAGGGAGACAGCACCCTGTTCCGCGCCCACAAAATACAGCATCAGCACACACAGCAGCAGGCCAAAGGCCGCCCAGGGCAGCAGCGCATTAAGGGGGATGGCAACAGGAGCCGGAACCGCAATGGCCCGGGCACGGGAGGAAGAGGGGTGCATCATCAAACAAGCTCCGCTGGTAAGAACGCGTTCCGCGGTGAACAGATTTACAACTCCGGAGGTCTGACTTCCCGCTATGAAAAACGGATTACAGTGGCGCGACCGTGCCGGAGTCTGACCGGCTTCTCCAGAGAGATTTATAGTCTGGACGGCACGCCCGGCCCTGTCAATTCATACAAGCCACGCCCTTCAGAGCAGAGCCGTGAACCCTGCCAGAACAAAACATTCGGTCAGAACCGCAGCGGCTCCCAGCACATCGCCCGTATAGCC
>NZ_CALLXM010000283.1 GCF_937875265.1 uncultured Acetobacter sp.
AAAAAAGGAAATGCCTTACAACGGGCATTTCCTTTTTTGCGTTTTGCGTCTGAGGCGGCCGGAACGTCGCAGCCCTACAGGTCGTTTGGCTTTGTCGGCAAAGGTCTGTTTGAGAACTGGGCAGCGGCTTTAGTGACAGCCGCCGCCTTTGCCGCCGTCACAATTCTTGCAACTGCCACAGCCGGTGCGGACGCCGCCGGGAGTGGCCAGCCGTTCAGCGCGGGCGCGCAGGCCGGTCAGGTGCTGCGTGTTGCGTAGCAGGGAGGCCAGCGTGCGCCAGAAGGGCACAAGCGTGGCCGGGGCAAGCTTCTGGAGCCAGTAGGCCGCGCAGAAGACAACGATAAGGGCAACTAGAAAAATCTGTGTCACAGGAGTCCTCCTGTTATCAGCCGTGGCAAGGGGCGTTAGCCGGTGATCAGGCGTGTGATGTGGTAGGTCAGGAAAGAGGCCAGATAAGCCAGACCAAACAGGTAGGCCATTGAGACCCAGACCAGCCGCCAGGACCCGGTTTCCCGCCGGATGACCGCGAGCGTGGAAAAACACTGCGGCGCATACACATACCATGCCAGCAAAGAGAACGCCGTTGCAAGGCTCCAGTGGGCCGAGAGAAGGGGGGCGAGCTGGGTCGCTGCATCACTTTCTGAAGCCCCGACAGAATAGACTGTGGCCAGACCGCTCACGGCCACTTCGCGGGCGGCCAGACCGGGGATGAGCGCCACACAAATCTGCCAGTTGAAGCCGATAAACGCGAAGAGCGGCAGCATGAGGTGACCGATGCGGCCTGCCAGACTCCAGTCAATGGACGGGCCAGTAGCCCCCACAGGCGGAGCCGGAAAGCTGGAAAGCGCCCACATGATCACACTGAGCGTGACGATGATGGTGCCCACGCGGGAGAGAAAAATGCGCGCGCGCTGCCAGAGTTCAATGCACAGGCTTTGCAGGCCGGGTATACGGTAGCTGGGCAGTTCCATCAGCAGGGGGTGTTCCCCCGTGTCCCGCTTTTTTAGCACACGGGCCACGACAAGCGCGCTCAGCACCCCTGCGGCATACAGCACAAACAGCACCAGCCCGTGCAGGTTGAACACACCCAGCACGGAACGTGCGGGCACAAACGCGCCAATCAGCAGGGCATAGACGGGCAGGCGCGCGGAGCACGTCATCAGCGGGGCGATGAGGATGGTCACCATTCGGTCCCGCGGGTTCTGGATTGTGCGGGTGGACATAATGCCCGGCACGGCACAGGCAAAGCTGGAAAGCAGCGGGATGAAGGAGCGCCCGCTCAGCCCGGCAGAGGCCATCAGCTTGTCCAGCATGAAGGCCGCACGGGGTAGATAGCCGGATTCTTCCAGTGCCAGAATCCACAGGAACAGGATGAGGATTTGCGGCAGGAACACAATAACCGTGCCCGCCCCGGCAATCACACCCTCCACAATCAGGCTGCGGAGAATGCCTTCCGGCAGCAAGGTGCCGACAAACTGGCCAAGCTGCTCCATGCCGCTTTGCAGCAGGTCCATGAACGGCTGCGCCCAGGAGAACACGGCCTGAAACATGATGAACAGCAGCACCAGCAGGATGAGCATGCCCCACACCGGGTGCAGCACCCAGCGGTCCAGAGTAGCATCAAGCTGCGGGTGGCGTTCGGATGACCGTTGCACGCAGAGCGCCATCAGGCGGCGGACTTCCGCATGCAGGTCAGCGCCCTCTGGCAGCGGGGCTGGAGCAGGTGGAATTGGCTCATCCAGCACGCGCAGAATATCTGCTGCCCCGCCCCGTTTGACGCCAATGGCGGTAACAACCGGCACGCCCAGTTCGGCTTGCAGGCGCGGGATATCAATTTCCAGCCCCTGCCTGCGCACGGCGTCAATCATGTTGAGCACCATAATCATCGGGCGGCCAAGCTGGCGCAGTTCCAGCGCAAACCGCAGATGCAGGCGGAGGTTGGTTGCGGCCAGCACGCTGACAATCAGGTCCGGCGCGGGCTCACCTTTATAAACACCCCGGCAGACGTCACGGGTGACGGCCTCATCCGGACTGGTGGCGTTCAGGCTGTATGTGCCCGGCAGATCCAGAACCTGCACGGCGCGCCCGGCAGGAGTGGTCAGGCGGCCTGCCTTGCGTTCCACCGTCACGCCTGCGTAGTTCGCCACTTTCTGGCGGCTGCCGGTCAGCTGATTGAAAAGAGCTGTTTTGCCGCTGTTTGGATTACCAACAAGAGCAATACGCAGGGGAGGAGTGTCCGTCATGCGTCCTCCGTCTGGGTGGGCGCGCTGTTATGCAGG
The DNA here is from genome assembly GCF_937875265.1 of uncultured Acetobacter sp. Taxonomy (GTDB): domain Bacteria; phylum Pseudomonadota; class Alphaproteobacteria; order Acetobacterales; family Acetobacteraceae; genus Acetobacter. The sequence goes on from NZ_CALLXM010000283.1 coordinate 2,280, forward strand.
ACTGGATCCAGCGCGGTGCCCTGCAAGGGCTGTATGACAACACGGGCTGCTTCAGACCGGCGAAGGGCGAAGCGCGTAAAGCCGATTTCTACTGCCATAGGGTCTCCCCCAAACGGGCCAAAGGCCACAACCTTCACAGGTTCACCAGGAACAAAGCCAAACTCTTCCAGCCGCCGGGCAATAGGGTCTGCCGGAGTGACGGGCGCGACGTGGTCAATAACGCCGGAAAGGTTGAGAGGAAGCTCGTTCAGGCGCACGGCTGCGTTGTCCTGCTATGGCGGGTGGGGAATATGATGTTGAGAGTGATCCTTAATTCCATTTATGCCCGCTGTCCAATGTCACACCCCTGTGAACAGGGGTGCTAAAACCTGCTGGCAGGAGGGGGGAGGGAGCCCTTCACACGGAAGAGTTGCGGACCTTGTGAGGATTTTACGTGCAATATTTCGCGCTGGCGATTATCAACAGGCCACCGAAATATTGACCGCGACAGAACCGCCCCGATAAGACGACAGTCGGCGGCGGCGTAGCGTGTAGGGAAAATCAGGCCTTTTTCATGGATATCCGCAATATCGCCATCATTGCTCACGTCGATCATGGCAAGACGACTCTCGTTGATGAACTGCTGAAACAGTCCGGCTCCTTCCATGAGCATCAGCACGTTGCTGAACGCGCCATGGACAGCAATGATCTGGAACGTGAGCGTGGTATTACCATTCTTGCAAAGTGCACGTCCGTTGTCTGGAAAAACACGCGCATCAACATTATCGACACCCCCGGACACGCCGACTTCGGCGGGGAAGTGGAACGTATTCTGAGCATGGTGGACGGCGCAGTTGTGCTGGTCGATTCTGCTGAGGGTGCGCTGCCGCAGACCAAATTTGTGGTGGGTAAGGCTCTGGCCCGTGGCCTGAAGCCGATTGTTGTGGTCAATAAAATTGACCGTGGCGATGCCCGTCCGGACGAAGTGCATAACGAAGTGTTCGATCTGTTCGCCGCCCTCGGTGCGAATGATGAACAGCTCGACTTCCCGATGCTGTTTGCTTCTGGCCGTCAGGGCTGGGCCGATGTGGAGCTTGAAGGTCCGCGTAAAGACCTCAGCCCCATGTTCGACCTGATCCTGAAGCACGTTCCGGCTCCGGCTCTGGACAAGGAAAAGCCGTTCGCAATGACGGCAACCATCCTTGAAAACGATAACTTCCTGGGCCGGGTGCTCACGGGGCGTGTCGAACAGGGTCGTGCCCGCGTTAACATGCCGGTTAAGGTTCTGCGGGCCGATGGTTCCGTGGTGGAAACGGGCCGTCTGACCAAGCTGCTGTCCTTCCGTGGCCTTGATCGTGTGGCTGTTGAGGAAGTTGAGGCTGGTGACATTGTTGCCGTGGCCGGTCTTTCTGAAGCCACCATTCCTGACACCATTGCATCCCCGGAAGTGCCTGAGCCGCTGGTTGCTATTCCGGTTGATCCGCCGACGCTGTCCATGACGTTCCGCCTGAACGATGGCCCGCTGGGTGGCCGTGAAGGCAAGAAGGTCACGTCTCGCCAGATTCGTGACCGTCTGTTCAAGGAAACGGAAAGCAACATCGCCATCCGCGTGTCCGAAAGCCCGGAAAGCGAAGCGTTTGAAGTTGCTGGCCGTGGTGAACTTCAGCTGGGCGTGCTGATTGAAACCATGCGCCGTGAAGGCTTTGAGCTGACCATTGGTCGTCCCCGCGTGCTGTATCGCACCAACGAGGAAACTGGTGATCGCGAAGAACCGTTTGAAGAAGTCACCATTGATGTGGACGAGCCCTACGCTGGTGTGGTCGTGGAGAAGATGTCTCTGCGTAAAGGCCAGATGCAGGACATGCGCCCCTCCGGTGGCGATAAGGTCCGTCTGACCTTCATCATCCCGTCTCGCGGGCTGATCGGGTATCATGGTGAATTCCTGACCGACACGCGCGGCACGGGTATCATGAACCGTCTGTTCCACGGCTATCAGCCCTATGCTGGCACCATTGAAGGCCGCCGTAACGGGTCCCTGATTTCTGCGGAAGATGGCAACACCACGACCTACTCCCTGTATTCCCTGCAGGACCGTGGCACGCTGTTTGTTGACGCTGGTGAAAAAGTCTACACCGGCATGATCATTGGCGAACACTCCCGTGAAAACGATCTGGAAGTGAACGGCGTCCGTGAAAAGAAGCTGACCAACATGCGTGCGTCCGGCAAGGACGAAGCCCTGACCCTGACGCCGCCCCGCCGGATGTCTCTGGAACAGGCGATTGCGTATATTGAAGATGATGAACTGGTGGAAGTTATCCCCTCAGCCATTCGTCTGCGTAAGCGGTACCTTGATCCCAACGAACGCAAGAAGCGCGAACGTTCAGGCGACAAGTCCTGATCCTTCCGCATTTTGCGTAAGATGATGTGCATCCCTGCCATGCCGGTCTGCCCTTAAGGGTGTGCGGGCAGGGATCTCCCCCCTCCGGTTCAGGCCGGAGGGGAGAGACACATCAGGGCAGACCCCGTTAGCTCAGGTGCAGAAAGCAGGCGTTTTTTCAGCCGCATTCCCACCGGGTTCAGCCTGAAAAATAATGTGGCGAGATGAGGGTTGAGGAGTGTCAGACTCGCGGCAACCTGCTGGTATGTCTGAATTTTAATCCGAGACGTGAAGAAGTTGTCATGCTATCACGTTCGCTAACCAGACGGATGCAGCTCGTCATACGGACTTCTGGCGTACTGGTCGGGACTACTGACGTCTCAGATAATTTTGGAGACATGATTATGATTTCTCGTCGCCTTCTTGCAGCTCTGTCCACCGTCGCTCTGATGGGGGCTGCTGCTCCGTCCTTCGCTCAGGAAGCACCTGCCGCTCCTGCTGCTCCGACCGTTTCTGCCCCGGCTGCTCCGGCTGTTGAAGCTCCTGCGGCTCCTTCTGCTGAATCCGCTGCTCCTGCAGCCGCTCCGGAAGCTGCTGGAGAAGAAGGCACCAAGAAGAAGCACCACGGCAAAAAACACCACGGTAAGAAGCACCACGGCAAGAAGAGCAAGAAAGCAGCCGCTGCTGCCGCTCCTTCTGCTGACACGTCTTCTTCCGACACGTCTGGTCAGTAAAAGACCGAAAAACTGCAAGCCAGCACAGGGCCTTCGGGCCTTGTGTCAGGCTGATCGGCTTTTTCAGCCACATGCACTGGTAACAGGGGTGGGGCGCAAAAAGGGCCGGGGGATTATTCCTCCGGCCCTTTTTGTTTGGCGGTTAGCCGGTGTGCAAATATAGGGGGAGGAGAGCTGAATATCCGGTTACGGTCAATCTGAAGATGGAATTAGACTCTTCAGGTCGTTTAAAGTAACGCGAGACGAGTCAGTCAGTGACGATAATGCTGGCGACGAGGGTATCGGGCCGCGTGGCAAACTCTGCATTAATGAGACGCCTGATGAGGTCGGCCCCTTCGATGAGCAGAACGCGCCTTGTCACCGCAGAATAAAATTCGTGATGAAATCGGTGAGCTTACCGAATGGCGGCTGAAGCAGCGTTGCCACGTTGAACCTGCCTTGTCGGTAAATGCCGCGTGGATGCGTGAGCGCGATGAAGCCTTCCTTTCCATGATACGCTCCGATGCCACTGTCCCCCACGCCGCCAAACGGCAGATCGTCCTGCATATAATGCATCAATGTGCTGTTGATCGTCACATTTCCTGAAACCGTGCGCTTTAGAAATCTGTCGCGATCAACGCGGTTATCGCCAAAATAATATAGGGCCAGAGGATGCGGCCGGGCCTTGATGAAGGCAATCGCCTCGTCCAGTGTGCGGTAGGTCAGCACAGGCAGAATGGGTCCGAAAATTTCTTCCTGCATCACCGCCATCTGCGGTGTGACGTCCAGAAGCAGCACTGGTGCCAGCACATGGCTCTCGTCTGAATTGCTCCCCAGACGGATCACCAGTGCGCCCTGTGCTTCGGCATTGCCGATCAAACCTTTCAACCGTTCGTAATGATGCTGGTTGAGAATGGCGGTGTAATCTGGAGATCCGGCATAACTACCCGGATGCAGCTTTTTCACGGCTTCCTGATAAGCCGTGGCGAACCCATCCCTGTCGTCTTCATGAACCAGCACATAATCGGGTGCGATGCAGGTCTGTCCGGCATTGGTTAGCTTGCCGAACGCCACACGGTTTGCCACCCGCGGCATGGAAAAGCCGGGCTCAATCACCATGGGAGACTTGCCGCCAAGTTCAAGCGTGATGGGGGTCAGATTGCGTCCCGCCGCTTCAGCAACCTTCTTTCCGACCGCGGTGCTGCCTGTGAACAGGATATGATCAAAGGGTAGAGAGGAAAATGCAGCGCCCACTTCACCATCTCCTGTGACGACGGAAACCTGCTCCGGCTGAAAGACGGCCCCAACGATCTCGCCAATCACTGCCGATGTGGCCGGTGTGAATTCCGATGGTTTGAGCATGGCCCGGTTGCCAGCAGCGATTGCTGTCGCCAGCGGCACAAGAGCCAATGAGACCGGATAGTTCCATGGTGCGATAATGCCCACAACGCCCACCGGCTGCCTGACTACCCATGCACGACCGCACTGGAAACAGGCCGATACATGACGACGTTCTGGTTTCATCCAGTGTCCCACATGTTGGATCATGTAATTGATTGACTGCACCAGCGGGATCAGTTCCACGATGGCGCTTTCCCGCTCTGACCGCTGACCGAAGTCCGTTTTCAGGGCGCGCACGATCTCAACACGTCGTTTCAGGATTTCGGCTTTAAGGCGGCGCAGACTGGCCCGACGCAGCTTCAGATCGGGTGATCCATCACGTAGAAACGCGGCACGCTGGCGTTCAAGAATACGGGGTAGATCAGCGGAAGCAACATCGGACATTGTGCCCTCCATGTTTACATGAGAAACTTATAAAGGCAGGGTATGGGCCATAACAATCCGGCGTCAATGAAAGTTTCTTCTGTAAACATAGGCCTCACGAATGAGTGAAACCAAGGATCGCCCCTATCATCACGGTGACCTGCGCCGTGCTCTGATCCATACGGCTCTGGACATGCTGACCACAGATCAGAACTGGGCCTTCACCCTGCGGGAAGTGGCGCGGCGCACGGGTGTCAGTCACGCTGCCCCTTACAAGCATTTTCAGGATCGCGAGATGCTTCTGCGGGAACTGGCCCGGATCGGCTTCGTCAGACTTGGGGAGAGTATGACAGAAGCCATGTCTTTGGGGCAGCCTTCCACACGCGCGCGATTTACGGCTGCCGCGCAGGCCTGTATCGGGTTTGCATGTCAGAATCCGGGTCTTTATCGCCTGATGTTCAGTTCAGATGCGGACAAGACGATAGACCCGCAGTTGCATGACGCGGCCATGAGCACCTTCGGGCTTCTTCTGGGTCTTCTGGAAAGAGGACAGCGTGACGGAAGCTTCCGGCCGGTTGCTGTCAACGCGCTGGCGGCCGCCAGTTGGGCGCAGGTGCATGGTCTGAGCATGCTGACGATCAGTAATCAGTTGCTTGAGGAGAAAGTCGGGGCATCGCCGGTTCCGGCCGCACTGGACGTATTGCTGGATGGTATGTGCTGCCCTGATTGATTGGGCTACCTCACGACGTCCGTTTTTCGGAACTGGCAATGATTTACTTGATGACCAGCATGAGGGTGACTGCTGTCTGTCGGGAGCCTCAAGTGCTTCCAGCCCGACATCATCCCCGCCGGACCCGTGCGGAAACATAGGGTTCTGGTGTCCAGGCCAGGTCAGCCACCCAGGGCCATGTGAGCTGGCGGCGGTGGTTGCCGATGTGCAGAATGTCCTGATTGATTGCTCCGGGTGAGAGCGCCATGAGTGCCGGGTTGGCGAGTGCCTTCATTGTCGGGTGCAGATATCCGCATTTCAGGACGACAATTTTGAACTGTGCCGGGTCCACGCCCATATCCCGGAACGACTCAGCTGAATGATACAGCCGCCGCTGTGCGGAAAGCGTTGCCGTGATGCCGTCAAACTCAACCACGGCCTCACCATCCTCGGGCCGCGTGACCGCCGTCAGGTGCTTTACCACGGCCTTTTTCACATGCACTGGACGACACATTGCCGGGTCAAGTATGGCCCCGATTGAAAGCGGTAGCGTAGCCCCCACACCCGCCCGGTAACAGGCATCCGTCGCGGGGCGGTCCGTCATGCCGCCCAGCAACACATCTTTTGTTCCGGCCTTCAGCAAGGCCTGAAGGAAAAATGTCTGGTCCGAATTGCCGCCCCCACCCGGATTGTCCCCGGAATCTGAAATCACAACCGGATGCGTGGCTGAGGCCATTGCCCGAGACAGGCACTCTTCAATCGTCCCTGTCGGGCTGCCGAAGTGGAATTCATGCCGGGCATCCCAGTACCGGCCAGACAGCTCCGTTACAATCCGCTTCTGTTCTTCAATATTCGTGCCCGTGGCCACAACAGAGGCGGCCGCGCGGGGCTCATCCGCCCACACATATCCAACAAGTTGTGAGACATCGAGAATACCGGGCAGGCGATTATACTCGCTCAGGTCCGACCACAGCCGCCGCGCAGGCTCCCACTCCGTGCTGGTCTGTTCTCCCGGCAGCAGCATGGGAATGCTGGCCCACACAATGCCCGGACGCAGCCCGTAGCGCAGGCAATGCGTGAGCATGTCCGTGGCCCGCATGACATTTTCAACACGGTCAACATGCGGTGCGGTTCGATACGCCGTCATGGCATCCAGCGTATCCACAGCGCGGCGGCTCAAATTGCCGTGCAGGTCATAATACGCGGAAATCAGACAGTCCGGCCCCACAACAGCGCGCGTGGCCTCGTACCAGTCAGCTTCTGCATCATCCATGCCCTCAACACTCAGGGCGCCATGCATCATCAGGTAAACCCCATCCAGAGGAAGGAGTTTTTTCAAACGCTCCAGATAGTCCGCCTTCAGAGTGTCATAGGTTTTCCGTTCCACCGGGCCGCCTGAAGGGGCTGATGCCTCCAGTGTTGGCAGGAAAGGCACCTCATTCCGGAGCAGCGGTAAAGACAGCGGTGCCTCGAACACCTCCTGCCCGCGCCGCACCGTAAAATCCTCCATGCGCGCCCGGATGCGGCTATACGTGCTGCACTCCGAGGTGATGCCGCCAACCGCAATCCGAGGCGTTCCCCGAAAAGCCGGAACCAGCCCCGCCGCTTTTGCCGCCCCCGCAAAAGTGGGCAGTCCTGCCAGAATCCCTGCCGGGACCATTTTCAGAATAAGCCTGCGTCGCACAGAAATGCCTCCAGGTCGGTGTGAC
>NZ_CALLXM010000284.1 GCF_937875265.1 uncultured Acetobacter sp.
ACAACGCCATGCTTCTCGTGGACGGCGAGAAGATGTCCAAGTCACTCGGTAACTTTCTGACAATTCGGGATGTGCTGAATCAGGCTCCAGCGGAGGCGCTGCGTCTGCTGCTGCTGGGGGCACATTACCGCTCAACTCTGAACTATACGCAGGCTGGCTTGCAGGAGTCCCGCAAGGTGCTGGACCGGTTCTACCGTGCACTGGCTGCCGGGCCTGTGCCCGAGTTCGCGCCTCCGGAATCCGTGCTGAAAGCTCTGGGGGAAGACCTGAATACGCCTCTGGCGATTGCAGAACTCCACGTGCTGGCCGGGCAGGCTCTGGCGGGTGACAGGAATGCCGCAGGGGCGCTGAAAGCTGGTGCAGGCATGCTCGGGCTTTTGCAGGAAGACCCGCAAAAATGGTTCAAAGGCGAGATCTCGGATGAAGATGCTGAAATTGACGCCCTGATTGCTGAGCGCACAGAGGCCAAAAAAGCACGGGATTTTGCAAAGGCTGATGCCTTGCGTGACCAGCTACAGGGGCAGGGGATTGTGCTTGAAGATACCAAAGACGGCACCATCTGGAGGCGCGCATGACCGGGCGTGAGGGCGGGGCACCGCTGGAACCCATAGGCAATACGCCTGTTGTTATTCTGGTGCGTCCGCAGCTTGCTGAAAATGTTGGCACTACGGCGCGTGCCATGGCCAATGGCGGCCTGTTTCACCTCAGGCTCGTCAGCCCGCGTGATGGCTGGCCGCAGGAACGTGCCTGGCGTACGGCCTCCGGAGCGGACCGGATTCTGGAAGCCGCCACTGTGCATGACAGCGTGGATGATGCCGTGGCTGACCTGCACCACGTGTTTGCCACCTGTCCGCGCCCGCGCCACATTGTCAAAACCGTGATGACGGCACGCGGAGGGGCGGCAGAATTACGTGCCGCCACCAACCGGGGGTTGAAAGTCGGCCTGCTGTTTGGCCCGGAACGTGCCGGGCTGGATAATGAGGATATGGCGCGGGCTGACGCGCTCATTCGTTACCCGCTGAACCCGGCCTTTATGTCGCTTAATCTGGCGCAGGCCGTCATGATCATGGCGTATGAATGGTGGATGGCGACGGACCAGACTCCGCCACGCACACTCATGACCAATGAAACCCATGTGGCAACCAAAGGTGAGCTGGAAAACTTCATGGGTCATCTGGTGCGTGAGCTGGATGAGTGCGGTTTTCTGCATAATGAGCAGAAGCGCCCCGGCATGGTCCGCAATCTGCGGCACTTTTTCAATCGTGGGGAAGTAACAGAGCAGGAACTGCGCACGCTGCATGGCGTGGTGCGGGAACTGGCACACCCACGCAGAAAGTAACCTGAACGCCCGAACCGCCTGCCTGTATCATGCGGTTCGGTGTGCAGGGGCAGATCTAAAGTGGTGTCAGTCAGCAGCCAGCGGCATGTTGCGGTGTGCCATGGCTGTCGTCACGTGGTCTTCCAGTGCAGCCGTCACTTTGTCTGCCTGTTTGGCAAAGATATGGTCTGCATCAGGGAATACGCGGTAATCCA
>NZ_CALLXM010000285.1 GCF_937875265.1 uncultured Acetobacter sp.
CTCCAGCATACGCATGATCAGTCATATTATGATCTGGGTGTGTGTGATCAGAAACCGGAAGGCCGAAAAGATCTCGCGCCTTATTGTGGGATGTTTGCAACGCCGACTTTGCGGAACACGGCAACCCGTCATACATTTTTCCACAATGGCGTCTTCCATTCGCTGGAAGACGTGATGGATTTTTATGTTTTGCGGGACTTGGAGCCTGAGCGGTTTTACCCCAAAGGGCCGGATGGCAAGGCTCTGAGCTATAATGATATTCCGGCGGCCTATCGTGCCAACGTGGATACAACAGATGCACCGTTTGACCGGAAGCCGGGGCAGGCTCCGGCTCTGACTGAGGCAGAGCGGAAAGCCATTATTGCATTCCTGCAAACGCTCACAGATGGCTGGACGGGTGACGCCTCTCAGAAAGAGAGCAACGCCACCCATTGACAAAGGTCTGACCCGATGGTGCCCGACACAGTGCCGGGCACCAAAGCCTTACGGGTTACAGAGCGCGCCAGACTGGCCGGGATTAACGGACCCGTTGCCGCGTGCCCCTGCGGAGCAGAGATCGTAATCATGCCCCTCGCGTGAAGACGGAGACTGATAGGTGTAGGGGTGGTTCCACGGATCTTTTGGCTCTGTTGTGTCCTTCAGATACGGGCCGTTCCAGTTTTGTGCATCTGCCGGTTTATGGATCAGTGCGCTCAGCCCTTCTTCTGTTGAGGGGTAGCCGCCGACATCAAGTTTGTACAGGTCCAGCACAGACCCAAGGCGTGAGATGGATTGTTTGGCGACGGAAACACGGGCGCCTCCCAACTGACGCAATGCTGCGGGGGCCACAAGGCCAATGAGCAGGGCCAGAATGGCCAGCACAACGAGAATTTCCAGCAGGGTAAAGCCGGCTTCCGGGTCTTTCTCCAAAGACGGGGCGGAAGAGGCGGAACGAAATCTTGTCATAAAATCCTCACAGGACTTGCGGGAAAGATGGCGGCACTATGTTGCGCCGCCCACGAAAACGACTAAAGGGATGCGCAGTGCGCAGTCCGTTGCAATCAGGATCAAAATGCCCCTCCCACTCCTTGCCTGCATGATTGCCAGCGCAATTCGGTACGATATTCCCCCGCGTGTTCTTCCTGTTATCCAGAAAGTTGAAGGGGGTGTGGCGGGCATGGTGCGGCGCAACAAGGACGGAAGTTCTGATCTGGGTCTTATGCAGATCAACACGCGCTGGGTGCAGCCCCTTGCCGAAATAAGCCACCTTCCAGCAGTTCAGACAGCGGCACGGCTGGTGTCTGATTCGTGCTTTAATGTGGCGGCTTCTGCGCTCATTCTGCGGACCTATATCAATGAGGCTCATGGTGATGTCATGCAGGCCATTGGCTATTATCATTCCCATACGCCTGCGCTGAACACGGCTTACAGGCAGAAGGTGCTGAGCACGGCCATATCAATGTTTCCGGCCAAAGAGTGATGCATGCTGCATGCTCTAATCCACGTTATTGGAGCATTCAACCGATGGACCTCATGATCAAAAAGACTTCATGAAACTGTCTTTATTCTCATAGTCCGCAGCAACTGTCTCAAGGGACAGAATGGCAAAAGGTAGGATATGCCCCTGTTGCGGCACAATGACGGCCCTGCGGGTGATACTCCCTCCCTGAGGCCGCCTGACGCGAGCGGTGACAATGAGTGTTCTTTCTGCCCAGCTTGACTGAGTGGTGTCCTGCCCGGAGGGCTGAAGAGGAGATATGCCTCCTGGAGCCTGCGTTTTCATACGGTCAAAAACCGCGTGTATGAACGGGTCTGGCGTCCGGGGGGAGGGGCTGTCCTTCTGCGTGAAGGACAGATGCGGTGCAAGGGTGCGGATAAGGGCGGGGGTCATGCCGGGAATATCAGCAAGGTCATCCAGTGTTCGCATGGGGTGCCC
>NZ_CALLXM010000286.1 GCF_937875265.1 uncultured Acetobacter sp.
AGTATCAGACCGCCGAAGCAGCGCTTGACGCCTTGCCCCGCCTGCCTCTGCGCGGACGGGTGCAGCCCGTTATTCCCGCACAGGACGTCATCTTGCGGGAAATTGAGGCCACTACGCGCATGGGTGGCCGCATCATCACCCTGTTTGATGAGGACTACCCTTTCCTCCTGAAAGAAATTCCTGATGCCCCACCCATTCTGAGCGTGCTGGGGGATGTCGCGGCTTTGAGCAAACCCGGCATCGGGCTGATTGGTGCGCGCAATGCCTCCTCATCCGGCCTGCGTCTGGCAGAAAGTCTGGCAACCGAACTGGTTGAAGCAGGTTTATCGGTCGTGTCCGGTCTGGCGCGCGGGATTGACCGTGCCGCACATATGGGAGCGCTCCACCGGCAGGGTCTGACGGTGGCGGCTATTGCGGGTGGTCTGGACAAACCTTACCCGCTTCAGAACGCCAAACTTCAGGTCGAAATTGCAGAAAAAGGCGCTGTGGTGACGGAAGCGCCACTTGGCACAGCGCCGCTCAGCCGCCATTTTCCGCGCCGCAACCGGCTGATTGCCGGGCTGACACTTGGCTGCGTGGTGGTGGAAGCCGCTCCAAAATCCGGCACCCTGATTACTGCCCGGCTGGTAGGCGAGTATGGGCGAGAGCTCTTTGCTGTACCTGGCTCTCCGTTGGACCCGCGCTGCCGGGGCAGTAATGATCTTTTGCGCAACGGCGCGGTGCTGACAGAGAGTGTTGCTGACATTCTGCCGCACCTGCCACCGGTGTTCCCCGAGCCCTCGCACAGTAGCTCATTTCCGCCGTCATTTTCGCCTGCCACTGCTTTACAGAGCCTTTCAGGCGGTATGCAGGCGTCACAGAACTCTTTTTCACTCACCCTGTCAGACGCTCCTGAAACCCATAGTTGCAAGAGCACCCTCTGGACCATCCCCTCAGAAGAAACAGAGCCCGCCAACAGCTCCCTGAATGGCGCTTTTCCGGCCTCTTTGCACAGTTTACCCCTGCCTGCGCCCTCACCTCCCTTGCCCGTTTTCGCCACAGAAAAACCTGTGCCAGCTCCGCCGGAAACAGGTGCTGAGGTGCGTGAAAAAGTGCTTGATCTGCTCTCCTTTACACCCATAGCAGTTGACGATCTGGTTAGGCGCTGCCAGTTCTCAGCTTCCGCCGTCTTGACCGTGCTCACGGAACTTGAGCTTTCTGGCTGTCTGGACTCACTCCCCGGTGGACGTGTTGTTCGTGCCGCCAGTCATGGCAAAAACGGCTGATCTAGGTGCTGCTTCCGGCAGGTCGGAGAGAGTATGACTGACGTTGTGGTGGTCGAATCGCCCGCAAAGGCGAAAACGATCAACAAATATCTGGGCGATGGGTACACGGTGCTGGCCTCCTTTGGTCATGTGCGGGATCTGCCGCCCAAAGATGGGTCTGTGCGCCCGGACGAAGATTTTGCCATGTCCTGGCAGGCTGATGAGCGTGGCAACAAACAGGTTGCCGCCATTATCAAAGCCTTGCGTGGTGCCAAAACGCTCTATCTCGCAACTGACCCGGACCGCGAAGGGGAAGCAATTTCCTGGCACGTCCGTGCCATGCTGGAAGAAAAGAAGGCGCTGAAGGGTGTGGACGTCCAGCGCGTCACCTTCAACGAGATCACCAAAAGCGCCATTCAGACCGCAATGGCGCATCCGCGTGAGCTGGATATGCCGCTGATTGAGGCCTATCTGGCCCGCCGCGCGCTGGACTATCTGGTTGGGTTCACCCTTTCTCCGGTGTTGTGGCGCAAGCTACCCGGCTCTCGCAGTGCGGGGCGTGTGCAGTCCGTTGCCCTGCGGTTGATCTGTGAGCGTGAAGCCGAAATCGAAGTCTTTAAACCGCGTGAATACTGGACCGTGCAGGCAGCTCTTGCCACACCCTCCGGCGCGCCGTTTACCGCCCGCCTGACGCATCTGGCGGGCAAAAAGCTCGACCAGTTTGATCTGAACACTGAAGAGCTTGCTGCTGCGGCCAAAAAAGCCGTGGAAGCGGAAAACCTGTCCGTGCGTTCTGTTGAACGCCGTAAGGTTCGCCGTAACCCGCAGCCGCCCTTCACCACCTCTACCTTGCAGCAGGAAGCCTCCCGCAAGCTGGGTATGGGCGCGCAGGTCACCATGCGTACCGCGCAGCAGCTTTATGAAGGTATTGATGTGGGGGGTGAGACCGTTGGTCTTATTACCTATATGCGAACAGACGGCGTGCAGATGGCCAAAGAGGCTATGTTCGCCATCCGCAACCATATCGGCCAGCATATTGGCGAGGACTATGTGCCCGCCCAGCCGCGCTTCTACACCTCCAAAGCCAAGAACGCGCAGGAAGCGCATGAAGCCATCCGCCCGACGGATGTGTTCCGCACCCCTGCGTCCGTAGCTGCCCGCCTGACACCCGACCAGCGTCGCCTGTATGAGCTGGTCTGGAAGCGCGCTGTGGCCAGCCAGATGGAATCTGCATCGCTGGATCAGGTTGCTGTGGATATCGGCGGGCCTTCCGGCCAGACCGTGCTGCGTGCCAATGGCTCCATCATTACCTTTGATGGCTTCCTGCGCCTTTATACTGAAGGCCGGGATGATACGGAAAAGTCTGCGGATGATGATTCCCGCATGCTGCCGCCCATGAAGGAACAGGACCCGCTGAAGCGCGAAGATGTGACGGCGGACCAGCATTTCACGCAGCCGCCGCCGCGTTTTTCAGAAGCCTCGCTAGTCAAGAAGATGGAAGAAATCGGCATTGGCCGGCCTTCCACCTACGCCTCCATCCTGACTGTGCTGCGGGACCGCAACTACGTTACGCTGGAAAGCCGTCGCTTTATTCCTGAAGCCCGTGGCCGACTGGTTACGGCGTTTCTGGTCTCGTTCTTTGAGCGGTATGTGGACACCACGTTCACCGCCAGCCTTGAAGAACGGCTGGATGACATTTCCGATGGCCGGGCCGAGTGGAAACATGTTCTGGCCAACTTCTGGGATGCCTTCTCCAAAGCGGTTGCAGACACCAAAGACCTGACAATTACCGACGTGCTGAATGCGCTGGACAAGGACCTTGGCCCGTTCTTCTTCCCAACGCGTGAAGACGGGTCTGACCCGCGCCATTGCACGGCCTGCGGCACGGGGCGACTTGGCCTCAAGCTGGGTCGCTACGGGGCGTTTATTGGCTGCTCCAATTATCCGGAATGCTCCTTCACCCGCCGCCTTTCTTCAGA
>NZ_CALLXM010000287.1 GCF_937875265.1 uncultured Acetobacter sp.
GTGGCATCAGCCCTTCGGGACGCAGACTTTAACCCTCGCCCTCCCCCGACTGCCAGACCGGAGGGGCGATTGATCTTCCTGTTCTGGCAAGGCACCATGCGCCCAGCATGCAAGAAGGACCTGACCATGAAACGTGCCCTTATTCTTTGCCTGACCCTGCAAGGCCTGTCTCTGCTCCCCTCTGTAAGTGCTGCACACGCGCAAACGGTTGTTGATGGCAGTGACAAGAATGCAAGCTCGTTTGTAAAATCTACCCTGCATACGCTGAGCACGCGCTTTGCAGAGGACAAACCACACTTTAGAAAAATCAGTGCCCATGGCACGGGTGACAAACAGGTGGTCTGTGGTGAAATCAGCCTGCATGACAGCAAAGTGCCCGCAGCTGAAAACTTCATGCCGTTTGGCGCCACACAAGGGGAAGAAAACCCGCTTGTGTATGAACCGCGCACCATTCCTGCGGCTCTTGATTTCCGGGAAGTGAACACTTGGATCAACCGTGGGGCTGATCTGGAAGACCTGGAAGAAATGGGCTGCGTGCCTGAAGGCAGCTACCGCCAGTACAGTGATCACCTGAATAAAGTGTTGCAACATAGAAAAGCGACTTGATACGCGAGCAAGACCCGTGGCCTTTCAGATTTTATTCTGAAAGGCACCTTTATAAAGCAGCACAGCAGCCTCGCCTCGTTACGACAACTCTGGTAAAAATGCTGCTATTTCGTATGAAAAACATACTCCCGTTCCCAATCCATCCCCTAACACCATGACTGCCAATTGACACCTATGCAGCCGCGTGCATGACTGTTTGGGTCCAAAATAAAAAATAACAAAACCCGGTCGTCATAACATGAAAAATCTGAATCTTCTGCTCTTGCTACCCTTTCTGGGGTTGCTCTGGACGCCTCTGTACGACCGCTACACGCCCGTACTGTTCGGCTTCCCGTTTTTCTACTGGTACCAGCTTGCCTGGGTGCCGGTCACCTCGGTGCTGATCTGGATTGTCTGGAAAAAAGGGCATGACGTATGACCGGCATTAATCCCTGGGCGCTGGGCGTCTTTATCCTCTTTTTTGCGGCAACCATCATCATTGGCAGTTCCATCCAGTGGCTGCGCGGCCTGTTTGGCGGCGGCAAAAGCGCTGAAGTTTCTTCTGATGAAGACTGGTCACTCGGTGGCCGCCAGTTTGGCGCGTGGGTCACATGGTTTCTGGTGGGGGGCGATTTCTATACCGCTTATACCGTCATTGCCGTGCCAGCGCTGGTCTATGCCGCCGGCGGTTATGGCTTTTTTGCGCTGCCTTATACCATCATCGTCTACCCGTTCATTTTTCTGGTTATGCCGCGCTTGTGGAAGCTTGCGCATGCCGGTGGTCATTCCACTGCGGCAGACCTTGTGCGTGCCCGCTTTAACAGCCGTGCGCTGGAAATTGTGGTGGCCATCACCGGGCTGGTTGCGGTCATGCCCTACATCGCGCTCCAGCTGATTGGCATCCGCACCGTTATTCAGGCGCTGGGTCTGCCGGGGGATATCCCGCTGGTCATCGCGTTTGTCTCACTAGCCGCCTACACTTGGCTGGGAGGGCTGCATGCGCCTGCGCTGACGGCGTTCATCAAAGACATCATGATCTACATTGCTGTTCTGGTGGCCGTTACGGTTATTCCGCTACACATGGGCGGCTATTCCGCGCTTTTTGCGGGGGCTGATACCAGCCAGCCTGTGCTCCATGCCGGGCAAGGGCTACCTTACGCCACGCTAGCGCTCTCCTCCGCGCTGGCTGCGTTCCTGTATCCCCACACACTCACTGGCATTCTGGCTGCAAAGTCTGCTGACACCATTCGCCAGAATGCGGTGTTCCTGCCCATCTATACCGTTGTGCTGGGGCTGATCGCCATGCTGGGGCTGATGGCCCACACCGCAGGCATCAAGACGGACAACGCCACCATGGTTGTCCCGCTGCTATTCCAGAAGATTTTTCCTGCATGGTTCAGTGGTTTCTGCTTTGCAGCTATTGCGGTCGGTGCACTGGTTCCCGCAGCGGTCATGGCTATTGGGGCGGCTAACCTTGTAACCCGCAACCTGCTCCCGCAGCAGAAAAACCCGGTTCAGACCAGCCGGATCACGGCGCTGGCAGTCAAGGTGGGTGCCCTCTTCTGCGTTCTGTTCCTGAACGCTAAATTCGCCATTGATTTCCAGCTTCTGGGCGGGGTGATTATCCTGCAAACCTTCCCGGCCCTTATTCTTGGCCTGCTGCGCATCCGGTTCTCTGCGCTTGCTATGCTGGCTGGCTGGGCTGTGGGCGGGATTTTTGGGTTAGGTCTGTGCTGGATGGACGGGCTGAAACCTATCCATATGGTGACACTCGGCCCGCTTTCCGGAAACATCTCAACCGGGCTTTTGTCTCTGGTGGTCAATCTGGTAGTGGTCGGGCTGGTCACACTGGTCAAACCCGCGGTAGAAACGCCTGCTCAGCAAAAATAATGCTCATCCAGATCGTCCTGCAGAAACTGCCGAGCCTTTGCGGGACGATCCTCTACCGCCATAAATTCTGTAAGCTGGGCCTGCACAAAACTGTTCAGGCTGATCCCGCGTTGCTCTGCCAGCCCGTCCAGCTGGGCGTAGATATCTTCCAGCACGTAACCGGACTGTGGGCCGTTCCGAAGTTGCAACGGGTAGCATTTTCTCTCCCGGCAGCTGCTTAAAAATGCCCGCAGAGCCTCTTCACCCTGAGCTTTGAGGTCTGATGTGCAGGCCGCGTAAAAATCCACCTGCCCGCTCAGTCCTACAAACACCCCCCGATAAATCTGGCCACTTGGTGTGGCAGTAATAACGGCAGGAAGACCGCCAATAATCATCATGTCACGCATGGTGCTGTTCTCCGTCCTGCCGAATACCCTGTTCCCACTCCGCAGAGTAAGTGGAATGCATCCTCTGCCAGACAGTATGCCTCTGCGTAAATAATTTTCATTGCCCCCATAGCTCTGGTTGGGCACCCTTTTGGGCTTCCCCCGTTAAAAGGGTCTTCCTATGCCAGACAGCGCGCCTCACTCTGCCCACATGGGCTTTGGCCAGATGGACCTTGGGCTGACAGACACCCGACCAAAACGGGTGACTCTCAGCCCCGGTGCCACGCTGCTACGCGGCTTCGCGCTGGGAGAGACCGAAGCTCTGTGGCAGGCTCTTGTTCCTGTCCTGAACGCAGCGCCCCTCCGCCGGATGCTAACACC